>JAUMYC010000123.1 GCA_030528845.1 Eubacteriales bacterium | reverse complement strand
TATCGACGCCGTCAACTCCGCCTATTATGATTTCGCCAACATGCGCGGCGACGTGTCCGTGGCGATCTCTACGGATTATCTCGAGCCCTCCGCCATCATCGAGGGCATGATGAACCGCTCCGAGGATTACGACATTTTCGTGCTCGACATGCAGAACGAGGCCTTCGGCGCGCTGTATGAGCGCGGCTATATGGCCGAGCTCAAGGGCAGCGAGCAGATCGACGAGCTCTTCAAGCAGCTCTACCCCGACGTCGCAGAACGCCTGAGCACGGACGGCGTGCCGGTGGCCGTGCCGCTGTATTGCTACGGCTCCGCCTTCGGCGTGAATACCGAGGCGCTGGAAAAGGCCGGGCTGACGATGGACGACATCCCCACCAACTGGTGCGACCTGCTCGATTCCCTCGAAGAGCTGCACGCGAAGCTCGAGGACACGGGCGTGGCCCTGTTCTACGATTTCTATACGATCAGGGACATCCGCAGCCTGCTCTTCGGCGTCATCTTTGAAGATTATATCGCCTATATGGAGAGCGTGGATCCGACCATGGGCTTCAACACCGAGGTGTTCAACGAAGTGCTGGCCAAGCTCGACGCGATCGACTTTGCGGCCATGGGCTACAAGGAAGAGATCAACTATGAGGAGGAGTTCAACTGGGGAAGAGAAACGATGCTCCTCTTCGAGCCGTACATCGGCTGCACCATGGGCGATTTCTACGGCACCTATGAGCCCGTTCTGCTCTCTCTCACGCCGGAGATCGAGCCCGCGCTGAAGCTGACCGTGAGCGCCGCGTTCATCAACCCCTACAGCAAAAATTACGACATCGCGCTGGAATTCCTCGAGTGCGCGATGGGCAATGTGCAGGAGTATGTCCTTGCTTCCCTGTGCGACATCGAAGTCGAACCTCTGCGCGACCGCTATTACGCAGAGAACCTGCAGTCGGCGCAGGAGAGCGTTGCGCAGCTCACTCAAATGCTTGCCGAGGCCGAAGAGGCCGAGAAGCAGGCGCTCGAGGAGAGCCTGATGTACGCCGAGCAGTGGCTCGTGGACATCGAGGAGAACAACTGGGAGATCAGCCCGAAGGCGATCGAATGGTATCGCGCCAACGACGACAAGATCCATATCGCGCAGTTCAACGTGCTCTATTCTGCCGAAACTCAGAATACCGCCGAGATCAGCGAGTATATCATGCAGTATACGGAGCAGGAGATCAGCGCCGAGGAGATGCTCAAGGGCATCGACAGCAAGCTGCAGATGATGATCCTCGAGGGCAACTGACCCCAAAGCGGCTCGCAGCGCCCCGGCCGGTTTCGGCCGGGGCCTGCCGCGGGCCCTTTGCGGTTGTGCGGCGGGGGAGAATGTGCTATACTGTAGCCCTGCTGCGCTGGCCGCATGCAAGAATAAATCGTTCGAGGAGGCCGCTTTGTTTACAAAGAAGAAATCGGTTTTGCTGTTTTTGCTGCCCGGCCTCATCGGGCTTGCGTTTTTCTATGTGGTGCCGTTTATCGGCGGCATCTGGTATTCGCTGACCGACGGCACGTTCAAAAACAGCTTCGTCGGCGTGGAAAACTACGTGCGTATCTGGAACAACCAGATGTTCCGGCTGGGGCTGAAGAACACGCTGGAGCTCTCGCTCATCTGCGCGCCGCTGGTCTGGCTTTTGTCGTTTCTGGTGGCGTCGCTGCTCAGCCGCATCCGGCCGGCCGGCGGGTTTTTCCGCAATTCCATTCTGCTTCCGTATCTGATGCCCTCCTCGGCGATGCTGCTGATCTGGCTGGTCATCTTCGATTACGGCGGAGTGGTGAACCGGCTGCTTTGCGCGCTGGGGCTGGAGAGGGTCATGTGGCTGGACGGCGCCGCGCTGCGCCTGCCCATCATCCTGCTCTTTGTATGGAAAAACCTCGGCTTCGCGGTGATCATCTTCCTCTCCGCGCTGCAGGCCATTCCGGAGCCGCTGTATGAATATGCCCGGCTGGAGGGCGCGGGCTTCTGGAAGCAGACCTTCGGCATCACGCTGCCGATGATCGTGCCCAGCGCGTTTCTGGTGATCATTCTGGAATGGATCAACGCCTTCAAGATCTTCAAGGAGGTCTATTTCATCGGCGGGGCGTATCCGGACGAGAGCGTGTATACGCTGCAGAATTACATGAACAATATGTTCTCCAAGCTGAACTATCAGAACGTCACAACGGCTGCCTACAGCTTCGCCGTGATCGTCTTCGCGCTGTTCGGCGTACTCTTTTACACCCAGCGGCGGCTGATGAAGACTCTGAACTGAGGAGGCGCGCGATGAAAAATGCAAAAACTCGCGCCCGGCGCAGGCGGAGCCCCGGCTCCCGCCATGTGATCTCTCGCCTGCTGCTCTCCCTGTGCGCGGCGGTCATCCTCGTGCCGCTGGTCGTTACTTTTCTGTATTCCTTCTTTTCTCCCTCAGAGATCAAGGCCTTTCTCAACACGCGGGGCAGCTATGACAAAGAGGCGTTCATGGACATCCTGCTTTCGCCCAAGGTGGCCTCGCTCAACCAGTATTACGACATCCTGATCAAGGACACCTCCATCCTGCGCATGTTCGCCAATTCCGCCTTCTATGCGGCGGCGATCCTGTTGGGGCAGGCCGCGGTCATCCCCGCGATGGCGTACGCGCTCAGCCGCTTCCGCTTTCCGGGCAGAGACGCTGTTTTTTTTATGATCCTGATGCTCATGCTGCTGCCCTTTCAGGTCACGATGGTGCCAAATGTGCTCACGCTGCGGGGCATCGGCCTGCTCAACACCGTGTGGGCGGTGATTTTGCCGATGTGGTTCACGCCGTTTTATGTGTTCCTCATCCGTCAGTTCATGGTCGGCCTGCCGGACGAGCTGCTTGAGGCGGCGCAGATGGACGGCGCGGGCACGATCCGCTGCTATTGGCAGATCGTTCTGCCCGTGTGCAGGCCGGTGATCGGCGCGGCGGTTGCGCTTTCCTTTGCGGACAACTGGAATCTCGTCGAACAGCCCATGACCTATCTGAGCCAGCGCACCGACCTGCAGCCGCTCTCGGTCATGTTCAATCAGCTCGTCGCCCAGCCCGGCGGCATCGAATTTGCCGGGGCTGCGCTGTACATCCTGCCGGCGCTGTTTGTCTATCTCTATTTTCAGGAGGACATCCTCTCCGGCGTGCAGCTGACCGAGCTCAAATAAACGAGGTGGAACGAAGAAGATGAAGCTGAAAAAATTTGCCCTGAAGGGACTTCTGGTGCTTTCGATCGTGCTGGTCGTATGCGCGTTCTTTTCCGGCACCGTGCGCACGATCACCACGCCGAAGGTGCGACTGACCGCGCCGAGAATGGGCAAGCTGGAAGAGAAGATCGCCATCACGGGAAAGGTCTATTTTCCGGAAGTGGAAGAAGTACGCCCCGTGCTGGACGGCGACGTCACATTGACGGTCAAAAAGGTGAACACCCGCGCGGGCTATACCGTGGAAAAGGGCGACGTGCTCATCGAAGCCGAGGTGACCGGCTACAGCGAGAAGATCGAGCAGCTGACGGAGGAATATCGCACGGCGGAGGCGAGTCTGGCCGCGCTGGAGCGCAAGAACGCCGACACGCGCGTGCGCACCTCGGATATCAACTATGTCGCCGCGCATGAGGCCTATCAGACCTCCCGCAGCACGAGCCTGCTCAAAAGGATCGCGCTGGACACGCTTCTGGCCGGGGAAGGGCTTGCGTTGGAGGAGGACGGAAGTCTTCCCGAGGGCGCGAGCGAGGAACTCGTCGAAGCCCATGAAGAATACGTTCAGATCCTTGCACAGCAGAAAGAGGCGGAAGCTGCTTGGAATCGCTCCAAGCGCTATTCCATCGACGACGCCGTGTATACCTATCTGACGGAAAAGGCGGAGCTTGAGAGCAAGATGGTTTCGGCGGAAGAGCAGATCAGGCGTCTTTCGGCCGTCAATGCCTCCGTATCGAAGATCATCGCAGCGCACGACGGCTATGCCGCAAGCGTAGACGTTACGCAAGGCGATATCTGGGACGGAAAGAAGGCCATGATGACGCTCTCTGCCAAAAAGGCGGATCCCGTGCTGCGCGCGGACGTGACCGATCTGGAGCGCACCGTTTCCAAAAAGTCCGAGGTGTCCATCGAAGGGCGATACGGCAGCGTGGAGAGCCGCGTAAACGAAGTGGTGACCGACACGGACGGCCGTAAATACGCCCATATCGACATCAACAAGGACGTTTTGAACTACGTCGGCAGCGTCTACAGCCTCATGCAGTCCGAATCCGGCAAGGAAATGACGCTGGTCTATAAGGCGCAGGAGGCCACCTGCCTCGTGCCTGTCAGCGCAGTGCACGGCAGCGGAGAGAGCCGCTATGTCTTTGTTGTGGACACGCACAATAATACCTTCGGCTCTGCGGAGATGACCGTGCGCAAGATGGACGTGCAGGTCGATGCGGAGGTGGAGGGCGTTGCGTCGCTGAGCGAGGATATTTCGTGGTATACCATCGCTTATATGGAAGACCGCGCGCTTGAGGACGGCGGCAGGGTCATGGAATACACCGAATGACGGCGGGAGGCGAAGGCATGAAGCGAAAAAAGAGCGCGGCGGCGTATCTGCTGCTTGCGCTTGCGCTGCTCCTCACGGGCGCAGGTCTGTGGTTCACCGCAATCGGAGAAGACCTGCTGGAATACGTGCTGCTCGCGCCTGCGGACGAAAAGGAGATCATACAGCTCGCAGAAAAGAAGGAAGACGCTCTGGAAGAGATGAGCGACGTGCTTCGGGCCAGCACGGTCTCCGGCCGGGCAAAAGGAGTGCATGTTTCCTCTGCCGATTCCGCAGACGGCGCGCAGGCAGCGCTCCACGCGGGCGGTGAAGGCTTTTTTGAGGTGTATCCCAAGTATCTGATCAGCGGCAGGCTCATCAGTGAAACGGAACTGCGCACGGGCGCGCCTAAAGCGCTGCTGGATGAGGAACTTGCCTTTAAGCTCTTCCCGACGGTCGATCCGATCGGCAGGAAGATCAGCGTGAGCGGCGTGGAACTGGAAGTCGTCGGCGTCGTGCGGCACAGCCGCCGCGTGGGCGAAACGGAGCTGTATAATGTGTATGCCCCCCTCCCTGCGATGAGCGGCGTGCCCTTTGAAACGCTTTCGCTCAGCGCTGTGCCTCTGCCCGGTTCCGGCGCGCATATCATGTTCGAGACCATTGCTTCGGATTCCTGGCGCGCGGGCGGGTATTTCTATCGCATGGAAAAAGAAGCGCTGCGCGCGCGCCTGCCCGTTTTGTATATCGGAGCGATCTTCGCCTTCGCGGGCGTGCTGTGGCTCGTCCGGAAGGTGAACGGGCTCGTCCTTGCCTTTATCGGCGATATCCGCGCGCGGCTGCAGAGCAGCTATGCGGCAAAGCTGCTGCCGAGGATACTGTCGGGCATACTCGGCCTTCTGCTGCTGTACGCGGCGCTCGGCTGCGCGGCGTGGTTCATCGGCCTGCAGGCCGTCGAGCCGCTCTATATTTTCCCGGAATGGGTGCCGGAAAACCTCGTGCAGTGGGCGTCTATCCGAAAGGTGTTCTGGAACCTCGCAACCGCCGCCTCGCAGCAGGTCAATGTCGCAAGCGGCGACGTGCGCGCGCTGCAGTTCTGGGGCGGCGTGATCCGCTGGGGCGTGCTGTTTGGTCTTTCCGGCGTTGTACTGCTTGCGCACGGCCGCAGAAAAGAAGACTGACCGCGCGCGATCAAACAAAGGCCAAAAAAGCTGTTCCTTTTACCGGGTATCCGTAAAAGAGTTAAACCGACCTATGGTTACGATCATAGGTCGGTTTTTTGTAATATGTACCGGTTTCGGAAAGGCTCCCTTGTGTAAAGGGAGCTGTCAGCGAAGCTGACTGAGGGATTGACAACCCCTCCGCCCCTGCGGGGCACCTCCCCTTACACAGGGGAGGCTTTGGCGCTGCGCATTAATTGGGCCCATTCAAGCTTATCGACCGGTTTGCTGATATTCTATCGTACAAAATCTATCTTTACAGTATCAGGGACAGCATCTCGCCGTCCCTGATACTGTTTTATGTCGCCCTATCATTCGGGAACGGCTTTTTTTCTATATTCTTCCGCCTTCCTGCCATTTCCGGTATCGTCGGCGCCTTCGCAGGGGAAGGTAAAGGCGGCGTTTGAGCCAAATGGGCGTTGGGGGGAGATGACCGGAAAAAATGGAAGAACGGACAGGAGGACGGCGCGGCTACACGAGCAAGGCAGAGCGATACAGAAGAGGGATCGGCCGGCTGCTGGCGGCGCTGGTGCTGCTTGCAGGCTTTTCGGCCCCGGTGCAGCAGATCGCAGCGCTGCCGGAACAGGTCAGCATCGCGCAGGGGAGCGCTCTTGCGCTTTCGCTGCCGTTTCCGCTGCAGGCACAGGCAGACGGCGCATGTCTGCAGGTAGCCTCGGCGCAGGAAGGCGTCGCGAGCATCGGCGGCGAAGTGCTGCGTCTGCAGGGGCAGAGCGAGGGCAGCGCGCGCGTCACGCTGCGTCTGATGGGTATTGTGCCCGTAAAGAGCATGAACGTATCCGTCAAGGAAGAAAAAATGCTCATCCCGGGCGGCAGTCTGATCGGCGTGGCGATCAAAACGCAGGGCGTTCTGCTGGTAGGTACGAGCGATGTGGGGGCGCAGGAGAGCCCTGCGCGTGCGGCGGGGCTGCGGGCAGGAGACAGCATCCTCGCGCTGAACGGACAGGAGGTGCAAGGGGCAGAGGATCTGACGGCGCAGATCGCAATTTCAGAAGGGGAACCGCTCCGGCTGACCATCAGCCGCGCGGGGGAAAACTACTCGGCGCTTGTCACGCCCGTGCGGGACGAGCGCGACGGCATCTGGCGGCTGGGCGCATGGGTGCGCGACAGCACGGCAGGCGTGGGCACGCTCAGCTTCATCGACCCGGAAACGGGGCGCTACGGCGCGCTGGGGCATTCGATCTCCGATATCGATACGCAGACGCGCATGCTCCTTTCCGAGGGCGCGATCTACGACGGCGCAGTGGCAGACGTGCGGCGCGGCGCCCCCGGCGCGCCCGGCGAGCTGGTCGGCAGCTTCTATGGGGAGAAGAGCTCGCTGGGCAGCATCGACCGCAACACGGACTTTGGCATCTATGGCCGCTACGACAGCGCGCCGCAGGGCAAGGCCGTGCCGGTCATGCCGCGCGGGCAAGTGCGCACGGGCCCGGCGCTGATCATCTCGCAGGTGGACAACGGCCCGCCGCGCGCCTACGCCTGCGAGATCACGCGTGTGATGCGGCAGGACGCGCCCGCCCAGCGCGGCCTCGTCGTGCAGGTCACGGACGCAGAGCTGCTGGCCAAAACAGGCGGGATCGTGCAGGGGATGAGCGGCAGTCCCATCATTCAGGATGGCAAGCTGGTGGGAGCCGTGACTCATGT
>JAUMYC010000391.1 GCA_030528845.1 Eubacteriales bacterium | reverse complement strand
GAAATTGCAGGAGATATAGGGGAACTGCGCCCAGGAGAGGATGTTCATGAAGCCGACCATGGTGTAGTCCGTTTCATGGTTGCCCGGCGCGGCAAGGTCGTAGCCCGCCGCGTTCATCAGGCTGATGATATTGTAGCCGTTGTCCATACCGCCGTAGGCAGTGCCCTGCACAGCGTCGCCCGCGTCTACGAGCAGCACATATTTATATTGCTTCTGCAGCTCGTTTTTGAGCCCGCCGACGATATCAAAGCTGAGCGGGCCGTCGATGTAGGAGTGCGTGTCGTTGGTGAAGAGGATGACGACGTCGTCGGAGAGCTGCGGCTCTTCGGCCAGAGCCGGGAAGAGCGCGCTGAAAATGAGCAGCAGCGTGAGCAGCACAGAGAGTGTTTTGCGCATGGAGCGAAGCCTCCTTATATTTGGCATTTTTTTGCGGCGCCCCCTCATCAGAGAGCGTGCATACGATATTATATCATAAACAAGGGAATGTTTTCTGAAAAACATTGTGCTTTTTGTAAAAAAACCGGGCCGCGCGAAAGCACGGCCCGGATACGAACGGTATGGAGTGGGTCTTAGCTGTTGAGCATGGCCAGCAGGCCGTCAAGCTGCTCCTGAGACATCATGCCGAAGGAAACGATGGTCTGCAGGGGCATCTCCAGCATCATGTGCCGGAACATCTTCTCTGCGCCTTCGCCCATGTTCTTGAGCGCGCCCTCTTCGGCTTCGATGGCGCCGCCGCTCATCACCTTCTGCATCATCCCTTCCACGAACGCGCGGCCCTTGGCCGTCTTCATGAGGTCGCCCACGATGGAGCTGTAGCCGAACGTGACGGGGATCTCCACCGTGCCGTTTACGCAGACCTGCGCGCACAGGCGGATGTCTCGGCTCGAAGCGCCGACCTCCACGGTAAATTCGCCGCTCTCCACGAACCAGTCGTGGATCTTCGGCTCGTAATACGCGAACGCGCGCTTGTCGAGCGTGAAGACGACTTCCTTTTCCTCGCCGGGCTGCAGCTCGACCTTCTCAAAGCCGTGCAGCTCGCGCACGGGGCGGGAGACGGTGCTGAGCTTGTCGCCGATATACAGCTGCACCACTTCCTTGCCGGCGACGGAGCCGACGTTCTTCACCTTGCAGGAGACGGTCAGCGTCTGCGTGTCGTCGAGCTGTTCCTTGTCCAGACGCAGGTCGGAATAGGCGAACTGCGCATAGCTCAGGCCGTGGCCGAAGGGGAAGAGCACGTTCATTTTCTTCTTGTCATAATAGCGATAGCCGATGTAGATCTTCTCGTGGTATTCGACCACGCCTTCCTCGCCGGGGAAATTGAGGAATGCTGGCGTATCTTCGAGGCTCAGCGGCCAGCTCTCCGCGAGGCGACCGGAGGGGTTTTGTTCGCCCCAGAGCACCTTCACGACCGCGCCGCCCACCTGCTGTCCGCCAAGGTGCATGCACAGCACGGCCTTGACCTGATCCAGCCACGGCAGGAGCATGGGCGCGCCGCCGTGCAGCACGACCACGGTGTTCGGGTTTGCCGCGGCGACAGCGGCGATCAGCTCGTTCTGGTTGCGGGGCATGTCCAGCGTTTCGCGGTCGCAGCCCTCCGTCTCGAAGGAATTGGGCAGGCCGGCGAACACGACGGCCACCTGCGCGGCCTTTGCCGCAGCCACGGCCTCGGCCAGCATAGCCTCGTCGGTCTGCTCCGTGCGCGGGTCGTAACCGGGCGCGAAGACGACGTCGCGCCCCTGCGCGGCTTCCAGAGCGCCCAAAGGCTTCACCACGTTGATGTG
>JAUMYC010000390.1 GCA_030528845.1 Eubacteriales bacterium | reverse complement strand
CAGTATCACAGGTCGTTTTCCGTCAGGAAGGCGGCGATGGCTTCGGCGGTCGGCGGGCAGCCGGGGATGTTCATCGACGCGCAGGCTGCGCAGCGGCCGACGCCCAGACCCTCCACCTGTTTGCTCTGCCAGCCCTGACCGATGTAGATCGGCGTGGACCTGCCTGCGCCGGTGACGTGCAGCGCGCGCACGAGGCTGGCAAAACAGGCGGAGCAGGCGCGGTCCTGATGGACGCCGCGGGTGAGCATCGCGACTGTGCCGCTGGGACGGGCGGATGATCCCTCTGCCTGCGGCTGATTGAGCGAGATGACCTCGCCGATTTTTGAGGAGCCTGCGCCCCATTTTTCGGCGTAGGCAATGTAGGGCACGTCGCTTGTGGGGATGCCCAGCAGCCGGCAGCCGTAGGCGTCCATCTGTACGGCGTCAAAGCCGAGCATCATGCGGTTGGTCTGAACCGGCGTGCCGCCCTCTTCAAAGTCGAGATCGCCGCAGATGCTGTCCACGATGATCAGATGAGGCTTGAGCGCAGCGGCCAGCGCGCCGATGGGCTTGTTGAGTCCGAGCGTATGGAAATGACGCTTCTCCTTATCGGAGATGCAGCCCTTGAGGTTCTTGAGCGCGCAGGTCATGACCGTCTGACAATGCCCCTTGAGCACAGGCAGATCAATCAGATAGTCCGCCTCATAGGCGCGGCGGCATACGGCGACGGGACCGACCTTCGTCTGCACCTGCACGGTTTCATCGCGCTTGAGATCGTAGAAGGGAACGTTGTACGCCTTTAAGACCTGATCGTAGCCGCAGACGCGGTACGCGCGCTCCGTGCGGTCGCCGACCCAGCTGCCCTCGATGACGCTGATGTCGGCAAAGCCGTTTTGCTGCAGATATTCAATCGCGCCGCTGAGCACGCCGGCGTGCGTGGTTGCACCGGTGTCGGGATGGGCGGCGACGACGAGGTTGGGCTTGAGCGCGATGGAAGCGCCGGCGGGAATGCGGGAGGCGACGTCCGCCGCCTGCATGAGCTGCAGGGTCATGTCATGGGCGTCGCTGCCGTATATCTGATAAATCGAGGACATATAGAAATCTCCTTGGATGGCGTGATGCGTTTGTTTTCTGTTATTGTACGGCGCGGCGGGCGCGCTGTCAATGCCCGGCATACGGCTGCGGACGATCAGGGAAGCGTGTACAGCTCCGGCCTGCGCCGCGCGGGATAATAGCGCAGGCGGATATCGCCGCTGCCGCTGCGGAAGGAATTGATCAGCGCGGGATCGGCGTCAAAGACCGTGAGCGCGGGCTGGGGCGCATAGCATTCGGCGACGACGCCGCCGCGCGGGTCGGCGGCGCAGCAGCCGCCGCCAAAGCGTCCGCCGTCTGCGTGATTGCAGCAGGCGACGTAAACACGGTTGTCATACGCGCGCGCAGGGATATACGTCTGCCAGAGCGCGCGCCGCTTTTCCGGCGCGCCGGGCACGGCGTGCGGGGCGAAGACGACCTGCGCGCCCATGAGCGAGAGCGTCTGGGTGATCTCGGGGAAATGCGTTTCCACGCAGAGCTCAAGCCCGCACAAAAGACCGCAGCTGAGCGGGAAGACGCGCAGGCGGTCGCCGGCGGCGAAGACGCGCCCTTCGTTTTCGCCCAGATGCGTCTTGCGGTAATCAAAGCGCGCGCCGTCCGCGCGAAAGAGGCTGTGCGTGAGGTACAGCATATCGCCGTCCCGCTCCATGAACCCCGCAAGCAGATCGACGCCGAGCGCCTTTGCCTGATCGCCAAGGCGCGCAAGCAGGGGA
>JAUMYC010000389.1 GCA_030528845.1 Eubacteriales bacterium | reverse complement strand
TGACAATAACCCCTAATCCGACAATCCCGCGTCCCGGCCTTCTGCAAAGAGGCTTGGCGCGGGATCTTTGTCTTCTCCCCGCTTCCCCCTGAGGGGTTCCCGCTGCGAATTCAGATTTTGATCTGTCACCCCCTGCACAGCGCCGCACGAATATGATATAATCTCTTCCTGACATTTCCAAACCACAGAGAGGTCTTCAAACATGAACGCACTGAAAACAAAAATCCGTCAGTATCCCGTTGCGGCGTCCTTCGGCGTCATGATCGCCTGCGTCGTTTTCACGCGCATCTTCGCCCTCTTCTTCTCCCTCCTCCCCGACAACGTCTATATCAACATCGTCAACGAGATCGTCTTCATCCTCTGGCCGCTGGCGATCGCCGTTATCTGCGGCTACGGCTGGATCTACAAAAGGCGCGGCGTCCGCAAGGCGCTCGCCGCCGGCGCGGCAAGCTTTCTGCCGCCCGCGCTGCTGCTCGCCCTGGCGGTGTTCTCCGCCTTCTTTGCCGATAACACCCAGTGGGTCCCCGGCTCCGAGATCATCTTCCGCGTCCTGCTGCTCTTTGGCATCGGCTTGCGCGAGGAGACGCTCTTCCGCGGCGTCGTGGTCAACCTGCTCGGCGAAAAGTATCTGGGCAGAAAGCACGGTCTGCTGATCACCGTCGGCGTCTCCGGCGTCATCTTCGGCATGCTCCATATCTTCAACGTCTTCTCCGGCGTCGCGTTTTCCAACGCGCTGTTTCAGGCGCTGGCCACGTCCTTCACCGGCTTCCTCTACTGCGCGATCTACCTGCGCAGCGGCAGCCTCTGGGGCGTCGCCCTGATTCATTCCACGCTGGACGCGGCGGGTCTGTTCGAGGCCTTCTTCCTCGTCGGCGGCAGCATCGACGCGGTCTTCTCCTCCATTGACGCCAGCGCGCTGGCGCTGGGCATTCCGCAGCTGCTCCTCACGCTCTTCCTGCTGCGCAAATCCAAGCGCGGCGAAATCCTCGCGCGCTATCAGGACGCATCTGCCAAGGCATAACTGCATTTTTCACTCCGCCGCCGGCATTCATCCGCCGGCGGTTTTTCCTTTTCTGCCGATTGCACTTTCCCGTATACAGCGTTATAATATGATGGAATTTTCGCATCACATCCCGTACACGGTTTCCGTTTACAATATCTCCCGCGCAGGAAAGGCTGATCCCGATGAAACGACAACTCCTATTGCTGATGACCGCCATGGCGACGGTTCTTGCCGCGGCGGTGCTGTGCTTCTCGCCGTATGCGCCGCCGGTTGAACCCGTTCCTCAACAGATCGAGACCATCTGGGCGATTGAGGATACGCGCACGCCAAGCGAAACGCCGCTGGTCACCGCGCTTGAAAACCACGGCACGCCGCTTGCATACGACGCGCAGCAAAACCGGTTCGCCTGCACGCTGGGTCTTGATCACAGCGAAGGCTGGCCGGACATTCACCTGACCGCCCCCGGCGCAAACGGCGTTCGCCTGATGTTCTCCGACGATTACGCCTACGACGACTGCGCCGAGGCCGTTCAGGAGGGCTACGCCTATCAGGTGCTGGCGTACACGGATACGCAGTACGCATACTTTGAAATCGTGTTCACCGGACTGCCGATGATCATCATCGACGCGCCGGAGACAATCACACAGGAAGATACGCCGGTACAGATCGCCATCAGCGAACACGGCGAAGAGGCGATCTGCTCGCCCGGACGCGCGCACGTGCGAGGCGACCGCAGCGTCACATGGAAACCCAAGACCGGCTACAAGCTCGAGTTCACGCGCGGC
>JAUMYC010000122.1 GCA_030528845.1 Eubacteriales bacterium | reverse complement strand
TGCCCGCGCAGATGACCGCCCAGATCTCCGAGCGGATGGGCGAGCCCATGCAGTCAGTGAAGAAATTATTGTAGCAGCCCGAGAGCGGCGAGCCCAGCCCGCGGCGCATGTTCGTGAGCGCATGGCCGTATTCGTCATATTCAAAATGCACGTGCTCGAGCCATTCCCGGCTGAGCAGCTGCGCGTCCGCGCGCCCGCCGTACTGCTCCACGCAGTGCAGGTTCACCAGCTGCAGGTCGAGGTCGTCGTTTTCCACCGCCTCAATGAAGGACTGCGTGTAGCCCTTGATGTCCATCAGCTCCATGCGCCCTTCCAGAGGCCCGCCGAGCGTGCCGCCGATATTCTTGCCCATCCAGCAGGCGTATACTTTATCGAAAAATTCCTTCTCGTTCATTTTGCTCCATCCCCCTCGTTTATAGGTAAGCGCCTTCATTATAGGCCAAAGCGGCCCCGCAGGCAAGCAAAAAGCGCCCTCTTTGGCACGGAAAGGGCGCTTTGCACTGTGATCATCTGTTCGTATACATTTTTTCGTAATAGCTCCGGTATTCGCCGTTGACGATGGCCCGCCACCACTCCTCGTTCTGCAGATACCATTCGACGGTGGCACAGATACCCTGCGCAAAGGGGGTCTGCGGCAGCCAGCCCAACTCGCTGTGGATCTTGTCCGGCGCGATGGCATAGCGCCTGTCGTGCCCGGGGCGGTCCTTCACATAACGGATGAGGCTTTCCGGCTTGCCGAGGAACTGCAGTATCGCGCGCACGACCTCGATATTGGCGCGTTCGTTGTGCCCGCCCACGTTATAGACCTCGCCCACGCGGCCTTTGCGCATGACCAGATCGATCGCGGCGCAGTGGTCGTCCACAAACAGCCAGTCGCGCACGTTCAGGCCGTCGCCGTATACCGGCAGAGGCTCGTCCGCCAGCGCGCGCGTGATCATCAGCGGGATCATCTTCTCCGGAAACTGATACGGCCCGTAGTTGTTCGAGCAGCGCGTGATGCTCACCGGCAGGCCGTACGTGCGGAAGTAGGCCAGCGCGAGCAGATCCGCCGAGGCCTTGGAGGCCGAATACGGGCTGGAGGCGTGCAGGGGCGTGTCCTCATAGAAGAACAGCTCCGGCCTGTCCAGTGGCAGGTCTCCGTAGACCTCGTCTGTGGAGACCTGATGAAAGCGCTGCACGCCAAACTCACGGCAGGCGTCCATGAGCACCTGCGTGCCCAGCACGTTCGTGGTCAGGAACACGCCTGGGTCGGTCACGGAGCGATCCACATGCGATTCCGCCGCAAAGTTCACGACCACCTCCGGCTTTTCCTGCGCAAACAGGCCGAAGACGCACTCCCTGTCCGCGATATCGCCGCGCACAAAGCGGAAGCGCTCGTCCTGCATGGCCCGCTGCAAGGTCGAAAGATTGCCCGCGTAGGTCAGCTTGTCGAGGCATACGACCCGATCCTCCGGGTACTTGCCGAGCAGATAGTAGATGAAGTTGGCGCCGATGAACCCCGCGCCGCCTGTGACCAGTATCTTCATGCGATCCTCTCCCGCCGCTTATTCTTCGTATACAAAGTTGCAGTCGCTGTCTTTGAGCAGCGGCGCGTCGATGTCCTTCTGCGAAAGGACAGGCGCTTCCACGCCCCATTCCACGCCGATGGCAGGGTCGTCAAAGCGGACGGAGCGGTCGTGCTCTTTGGAATAGAGGTTGTCGACCTTGTAGATGAATTCCACGTCGTCCGTCAGCGTCAGAAAGCCGTGCGCAAAGCCGCGGGGAATGAAGAGCATGCGCTTGTTTTCTGCGCTCAGCTCCACCGCCACCCACTTGCCGTAATTCGGCGAGCCTTTGCGCAGGTCCACCGCCACGTCCAGCACCGCTCCTCGCCCGCAGCGCACGAGCTTGGCCTGCGCGGCCGGGTCGTTCTGAAAATGCAGCCCGCGCAGCGTGCCCTTCTGCGCCGTGAAGGACTGGTTGTCCTGCACAAACACGTTTTCAATGCCTATCTCGCGGAATTTCGCTTCGTTATAGGTCTCCATGAAATAGCCGCGATGGTCCCCGAAGACCTGCGGCTCGATGATCAGCACGCCCGCAAGCGCGGTGTCGATCCTTTTCATCTTTGTCAGCTTCCTTTTCCGTTTGGATTTTTCAATAGTGTATCTTCTCCTGCGCCACCGCGCGCAGATGATCTCCGTAGGGAGAGCGGCCGTAGAGCGCGGCGGAGCGCAGCAGCTCCTCCTTGCTGATCCAGCCGTTTTTATAGGCGATCTCCTCCGGCGCGGAGATCTTGATCGACTGCCTTTTTTCGATCATGCGCACGAAATCCGCCGCCTCCAGCAGGCTGTCCATCGTGCCGGTGTCCAGCCATGCAAATCCTCGCCCGAACAGGCGCACGTTCAGCCGCGCCTGCGCAAGGTATCTCGCGTTGAGGTCGGTGATCTCCAATTCGCCCCGGGGAGAAGGGCGGATCTGTTCCGCCTCGCCGCTGACCCCGGCCGGATAAAAGTACAGCCCGGTGACGGCGTAGTTGGACTTGGGCTCGCGCGGCTTTTCTTCTATGGAAACCACCGCGCCTTCTCTGTCAAATTCGACCACGCCGAAGCGCTCGGGATCCGGCACATAATAGCCGAAGATCGTCGCCCTGCCCTGCCGGGCGTCTCCCGCCGCCGCGCGCAGGATCGAGCTCATGCCGTTGCCGTAGAAGATATTGTCGCCCAGCACCATCGCGCAGGGCTCCTGTCCGATGAACTCCCGCCCGATCAAAAACGCCTGCGCGAGGCCGTCGGGCGAGGGCTGCACGGCATAGCTCAGCCGCAGGCCGAAGCTCTCTCCCCCGCCGAGCAGCTGCTCGAAGCGGGGCGTGTCCTCCGGGGTGGAGATGATCAAGATCTCCCGGATGCCGGCGAGCATCAGCGTGGAGAGCGGATAGTAGATCATCGGCTTATCGTAGACCGGCAGCAGCTGCTTGCTCGTCACGCGCGTGAGCGGATAAAGCCGGGTGCCCGCGCCGCCCGCCAGAATGATCCCCTTCATGACACGTCCTCCCCTTTCCAAACGCCGGTGGCAAAACTGCATTATATTACAGTTCTATCGTATCATATGCCGCGCGGAAAGGCAAGAAAAAGCGCCCCGGAGATCGTTTCTCCGGGGCGCTTTTCTGCGCGTCATGCGCGCTTCATGTTTTTGGTAAAGGCCAGCGCGATCAGCGCGCCGGCGACGCCTCCCGTGATCTTCGCCGCCAGCAGCGGAACGACCGTCGAGGGGTCCACGCTGAAGGCAAAGCCCATATGCGCCGCGATGGCCGAGGCCGCGCAGACCAGATACGCCGAGACGACGACCTTGCCGCGCTCGTCCATGTCGCGGATCATGGCGATGGCCGGGGTAACGGACACGACGCCCATGAGCAGGCCCGTGATGCTCGCGCTGTTCATGCCGGTCTTTTCGCCGATGACCGTCAGGGGCTTTTTCAGCGCGCGCTGCAGAAGCTCGGCCACGGTGAGGCTGCCGAGCATGACCACGCCGATGGACGAGACGACCGCCATCGCATCTTCAATGGGCGCGAGGCCGGGGATGACCTGCCAGCCGGTCATATAGGTGACCGCGCCGCAGATGAGCCCGATGCTCGTGAGCACGTTGATCAGCCCCGCAAACACGGAAAAGCAGCGGACAGTGCCCTGCGGAAATTTTGCAATGCCGAACATGAGCAGTGCGGAGAGCAGCAGCACCGGCATGCTCTGCACCAGCAGCGCGCCCGCGCTCACCCCGCACATGAGCCCGCCCACGAGCAGCGCAAGGGGCATGGCACACAGGCCGAGCAGGATCCCTCTTGCAAAGAGCGGCTTTTCCTGCGCGGGGATCATGCCCATGCCGACGGGGATGGTGAAGGTGATGGTGCAGCCGAGAATGGCCGAGACGATGATGCCCGCGTAGGTGCCGATCTGCGGAGAATGCGCCAGCTGCGTAGCGAGCTGATAGCCGCCCATGTCGATGGCCAGGATCCCGCCGAGCATGCCCGGGTCCAGACCGATCTTGGTCCAGAGCGGCACGACGGCCTTTTCCAGCCCCAGCGAGAGCAGAGGCGCGAGGCAGATGATGCCGACCATGGAGAGCGCCGTCGCGCCGAGGAGATGAAATCCCTGCTCAAAGCGCGCACCCAGACCGAGTTTGTTGCCAAAGAGCCTGTCCAGCCCGCCGATGACCGCGCCCGCAGCCATGATCCACATGATCGCCTGATCCATAACACGAACCCATCCTTTGCTTTCGCTCTTTTGTCCGAACTATCGTAGCACGCGCCATGCCGCCGGTCAAGCGCGCCCGCGTTCCGTTTTGGGAAAAAGCCGTCCTTTGCACGATTCCTTAACAACGCGCGCGAAATGTGCTACAATACAGGCGGAGCGACCATAAGAAAGGGAATGGTGCGACGATGAAGCCTATCATACTGGAAAACGAACTGTTCCGGCTGGAGATCGGGCCGGATTGTATCGCCCGCAGCCTGACAATATGCGCGACGGGCGAGGAAATGCTGCAGCAGGGCGAAGAGATCTCCCTGTTCTCCGTCACGCAGGAGCGGCCATTCAACAACGAAGTCAAGCTGGCCTACCCCAACAAGCGCACGACCTTTCAGGCAAACAGAGTGCGCATGGAGGAGGACAGGCTGATCATCGGCTTTGAGATCGCGCCCTTTGAGGCGGTGCTGCGGGTGAAGCTCGCGCCCCGATACATCGCCTTTGCGCTCGAGCGCTTTATCGTGCATCCCACCGACTACGAAGGCCTCGCCATGACGCCGCCGCCCGTGGCGGAGCTGCGCATGCTGCAGCTGCCCGTGCGCGAGAGGGCGAATTTCGGCCAGTGGCTCAACGTGAGCTGGGACGAGAGCGCCGCCGTGAACGTACTGGCCGCCTGTCCGCATGCGCGCATCGATTCCGAGCGCAGGAAGGGCTGGCGCGTCCTCAGCGCGGACGCCGTGCGCGGCATCCGGCTCGAGGGCTGCGAGGCGGCGATCATCGCCTGCCCGAGCGAAATGCTCATGGACTGCATCGCCGCCTTCGAGGAGGACTACGGCCTGCCGCGCGGCGTGGAGAGCCGCCGCGGAGACCGCATCAACGCCTCCGCCTATCATTCCGGCGACATCACCCCGCTGAACGTGGACGAGCACATCCGCTATGCGAAGATGGGCGGCTTCCGTATGATGCTGGTCTATTACCCCTCCATCTTCAAGACCTTCCGCGGCTACGGCTACAACGGAGATTATGACTTCCGCGAGGAATACCCAAACGGTATCGAAGACCTGCGCGCCATGCTCGAAAAGATCAAGGCGGCGGGCATCACGCCCGGGCTGCATTTTCTGCACACGCACATCGGCCTGTGGAGCCGCTATGTCACCCCGGTGGCCGATCACAGGCTGAACCTGACGCGCCATTTCACCCTCGCGCGGCCGCTTTCCATGCAGGACACGACCGTTTACGTTGAACAGAATCCGCTGGGCTGCGTCATGGACGAGCGCTGCCGCATCCTGCAGTTTGGCGGCGAGCTGATCTCCTATTCCGCCTATACCACCGAGCCGCCCTATTGCTTCACCGGCTGCGCGCGCGGCGACCACGGCACGAACATCGTCGAGCACCCGCTCGGGCAGATCGGCGGGCTGCTGGATGTGAGCGAATTCGGCGCGGTGAGCGTCTATCTGGATCAGAACTCCGGTTTGCAGGAGGAAGTGGGCCAAAAGCTCGCGCAGGCCTACAACGCCGGGTTCGAATTCGTCTATTTCGACGGCAGCGAAGGCACCAACGAACCCTTCGCCTATCACGTTCCCAACGCGCAGTATCGCGTATGGAAGCTGCTCGACAAGCCGCCCATCTACTGCGAGGGCGCGGCCAAGGCGCATTTTTCCTGGCATTTCCTCTCCGGCGGCAACGCCTTCGACATCTTCCCGCCGCCCGTGTTCAAAGAGAAGATCGCTCAGTTCCCCGCCGAGGAAGCCCCGCGCATGCGGCAGGACTTCACCCGCCTGAACTTCGGCTGGTGGGGCTATTGGGCGCCCGGCACGCAGCCGGATATGCTCGAATACGGCACCAGCCGCGCCGCCGCTTGGGATTGCCCCGTCACCATCACCACGACCTTAGAGCGCTATCGGGCGCACCCGCGCACGCCGGACAACCTCGAGGTCATGCGCCGCTGGGAGGAAGCGCGCATGACAGGCTGGCTCTCCCCGGAGCAGAAGGAGGCGCTCAAAGACCTCGAGCAGGAGCATATCCTGCTGATCAACGAGGACAGGGAATTCGAGCTGCTGCCCTACAGGCAGATATCCGCCTGCGATGGCGTGCGCGCGTTCCTGTTTACGCGCGCGGGCAAGACAGCCGTCGTATTCTGGCACGAATCCGGCGAGGGCACGCTGCGCCTGCCCCTTGCCGCCGAGGCAGAGCTGCGCGAAGAGCTGTATGCGCAGCCGCTGCCTCTCCTGCGCGAGAACGGCGCGCTGCTGCTGCCCGTCTCCGGCCGGCGCTATCTCCTCTGCGACGCACCCTGCGAGAAAGTCGAGGCGGCGTTCGCCTCCTCCGCACTCCTGTAACACACAAAAACAGCGCCCCGCCACCGGCGGAGGCGCTGTTTTTGACGAACACCTTACCTTCGGAACAGAAAAGCGAACAGAAGGCCGCCGAGCAGCACGGCCAGCGAGATCGCAATCGGCAGCAGACCGGAGCCTGCCTGCGCTCCCGCTCCACTGACACGAGCGGCGTCCTGCTGCATGCCGGATGTGCGATCGGTTCTGCTTTCGCGTTCGGATGCGGTCCGGGTCGTTTCGCGCTGCGCGGAACCGCCCGCGTCAGGCGATGAGGTCGCTTCCGGGGCCGCTTGCTGGTCGGAAGCGCTTGTGTCGGTCGGCGCGATTTCTGCCGCAGAGGTTTCCTCCGAGGCAGCGCCTTCATCAGGCTGCGTTTCCTCTTCCGGATCCGTCTCCGGCTGCGCGGAGCCCGCGCTCCGTTGCATCCCACCCGGCGGGGCGAAGCCACCCATTCCCTGCGTTATCTCCGGCGGAACGAAGCCGCCGCCCTGCATCATGCCCGACAGGTCAGCGCCGCCCGTTCCCTGCGTCATCTCCGGCGGAACGAAACCGCCGCCCTGCATCGAAAACTCCCCGCGCTGCCCCGCATCCTTTCCGCCGCCCTGCGAACCCATGACGGAAAGCTGCAGCACGGAGGCGTCGACGAGGCTGTCCTGCGCCGCGCGCTGGCCCTCGTCCGTCGCGGGGATCTGCCCGGCCAGCTGACCTTCTATGCTCGGCACGCGCAGGCCGCAGAATTCCTGCAGCGCCGCCGCAGCCGCCTCAAATTCCTCATAGGTATAAAACGCGGAGGGGTCCTTTTCCGCATAGGGCGCGATCAGCTGCCGCGCCTGTTCGATCAGCTCCTGCGGATCCACCGTTTCGAGAAACAGGCGGAAGTATTCGTGATAGAGCGCCGTATATTCCTCGTCGGCGAA
>JAUMYC010000121.1 GCA_030528845.1 Eubacteriales bacterium | reverse complement strand
TCTGCCAATGGCGCAGGGCGCGCTCGCCCTGCGCAACGGGGTGCAGGGGCAGAGCCCCTGCCTTCCCTCCCTCGCCTGATCCTCGCAGATCCGCTGAAAAATTTGTATTTTCCTGTTGCGCTGCGCGCAAGGAGATGCTATAATATACGCATCGAAATTCGTATGTGGAGGATAATGAGCATGGCAGCTGAGAAGAAAAAGGAAAAAGCGCTGGCGACGCAGAAATTCGGCGACGAGCGCAGGAAGGCGCTGGAGATCGCTCTGGGTAAGATCGAGAAGGACTTCGGCAAGGGCTCTTTGATGAAGCTGGGCGACAGCGCCAACACGCAGGTGGAGGTCATCCCCACGGGCATCATGCATCTGGATTCCGCGCTGGGCGTGGGCGGCTTCCCGCGCGGGCGCATCATCGAGATCTACGGCCCGGAATCCTCCGGTAAGACGACCATCGCGCTGCACGCCGTGGCCGAGGCGCAGAAATTGGGCGGCACAGCCGCTTTCATCGACGCGGAGCACGCGCTCGACCCGGTCTACGCCAAAAAGCTGGGCGTGGATATCGACGAGCTCTATGTTGCGCAGCCGGACAACGGCGAACAGGCGCTCGACATCACCGAAGAGCTCGTGCGCTCCGGCGCCATCGACATCGTTGTCATCGACTCCGTGGCGGCGCTCGTGCCCAAGGCGGAGATCGAAGGCGACATGGGCGACAGCCACGTCGGTCTGCAGGCCCGCCTCATGTCCCAGGCGCTGCGCAAGCTGGCCGGCGTCATCGCCAAGACCAACGCCATCGCCATCTTCATCAACCAGCTGCGCGAAAAGGTGGGCGTGATCTACGGCAACCCGGAGACCACCACCGGCGGCAAGGCGCTCAAATTCTACGCTTCCATGCGTCTGGACATCCGCAAGGGCGAGCCCATCAAGGAAGGCAGCAACATCATGGGCTACCGCACCAAGATCAAGGTGGTCAAAAACAAAGTGGCCCCGCCGTTCAAGACCTGCGTGGTAGATATGCTCTTCGGCGAGGGCGTTTCCCGCGCGGGCAGCCTGCTCGACATCGCCATCGAACACGATCTGATCAAAAAGAGCGGCTCCTGGTTCTCCTATGACGACCAGCGCATCGCGCAGGGCCGCGAAAACGCGCGCATCTACATCAAGGAGCATCCCGAGGTCATGGAGGAGCTCGAGGAGAAGGTCCGCGCGCTGCTGCGTCAGGGCGAGCTCGAGCCCGCCGACGAACGGGACGAGGACGACGACAAGGACGAGGACGATCTCGACGTGCTCGACGAGGCGTTCGACGAGGCGGACGACGAATAACCCCCTCTGCATTTTCCCGGCGGCCTTTCCTGCAAAAACAGCGGAAGGGCCGCCTTTTTGCGCCCCTTCGCATGCCCCGCAAAAGCATTGGTTGACACAGCCCCGCTTCCATGTTATATTCGATATTAACACCATACAAAAAGGACGGGAAAAAGCAAAATGGCTCGCACAAAACCCAAACTGGACCTGACCGACGCAAGCGTCTCCCCGTACAAGATCATCCTCTGGCTTGCGTGGCCGCTCTTTCTGGAACAGATCCTCGGCACCCTCGTCAGCTTCGTGGACACGGCGATGGTCGGCTCGCTGGGCGTGAACGCCACCGCCTCCATCTCCATCAGCAATTCCTTCGTCTTCCTGCTCAACGGCGCGGTCATGTCGCTGGGCGTCGGCATCACGGCCTATGTGGCCCGCTCCTGCGGCGCAAAGGATTATGACGCCGCAAAGGCCTATATCCGCCATGCGCTGATCATCCTCGTCATGCTGGGCGTGCCGCTGGTGCTCGTCACCGTGGCGCTGCACAGACATATCCCCGCCTGGATGGGCGCGGCTCCGGAGATCCTTGACCAGGCCTCCGGCTATCTGCTGATCACCTCCTCCTTCCGCTTCTTTGCCCTCGCGCAGATGATGCTCTCCTCCGTCTTCCGCGGCAGAGGCGACACCAAGACCCCCTTCTACATCAACATCTGCATCAACGTCTGCAACGTCATCGGCAACTATCTGCTGATCTTCCCCAACCACACGGCGCAGATCGGCTCCTTCTCCTTCCCGATGATCGGCGCAGGCCTGGGCGTATACGGCGCGGGCCTTTCCACCGGCATCAGCTGGCTCCTCGGCGGCAGCGCGCTGATCGTCATGCTCTTCAAAAAGAACGACCCGACCAAGATCTCCGTCAAGGATTCCTTCAAGCCGGATTTCGCCCTGCTCAAGAGGGTCGTCACCATCTCCATACCCGCCATGCTCGAGCGCATCTGCATGTCCAGCGCGGGCATCATCATGACCAAGACCATCGCCAGCATGGGCACGGTCGTCGTGGCGGCCAACTCCGTCTTCTCCACGGCCGAATCCATCTGCTTCATGCCCGCCTTCGCCTTCCAGACGGCCATCACCACCCTCGTCGGCCAGTCGCTGGGCGCGAAAAAGCCGGAGCTGGCCGTGAGCTACACCAACAAGACCAACATCATCTCCGCAGCGATCATGACCTTCGCCGGCGCAGGGCTGTTCCTCTTTGCCGAGCAGCTGGCGGGCTTCATCACGCCCGATCAGGAGGCCATCGCTCTGGCGGCCACCTGCCTGCGCATCGTCGCCTTCATCCAGCCCATCCAGACCATCGCCTGGAACTACGGCGGCGCGCTGCGCGGCGCGGGCGACACCAAATGGCCCTTCTACATCACCGCCGCCTCCAACTGGGCCGTGCGCGTGCTGGGCTCGGTCCTGCTGGTGCATGTCTTCCACATGGGTCTGCCCGCTGCCGTCGCCGCCATGTGCGCCGACAACTTCGTGCGCATGATCCTCATGTATCTGCGCTTCCGCTCCGGCAAGTGGATGACCGCCATCAAGGACCGCTGAGCGGCCCTTCCCCCCCAAGCCAACGCAAAACCCCCGCGAGAAGCTCTCGCGGGGGTTTTCTCTTTGTGTGCTTGTCCTTTTTATTCGGGAGTGACTGCGGGCTCGTAGCTCTCGCCGAAGGTCTCGACGGTGACCTTCTTCATCTTCTGCTCGGCCACGGGCCTGTCCTGCATGCCCGTCCTCGTCTGCGCGATGGCGTCGACCGTCTCGATGCCCTCCGTCACCTTGCCGAAGGCGGCGTACTGGCCGTCGAGGTGCGGCGCGTCGGCGTGCATGATGAAGAACTGGCTGCCGGCGGAGTTCGGATGCATGGAGCGGGCCATGGAGATGACGCCGCGGGTGTGCTTGAGGGGGTTCTTCACGCCGTTCATGGCGAATTCGCCCTTGATGCGATAGCCGGGGCCGCCCATGCCGGTGCCGGTCGGGTCGCCGCCCTGGATCATGAAGCCCGGGATCACGCGATGGAAGATCAGGCCGTCATAAAAGCCCTTGGAAACGAGAGAAACGAAGCTGGCGACGGTGTTCGGGGCGATCTCCGGATAGAGCTCGACCTTGATCCGGCCGCCGTTTTCCATTTCAATGGTGACGATGGGGTTAGTCATGGTGCAATGCCTCCGTTTTTCTGAAAATTACTTCTTCACGACTTTGTATTCGTAGCCCTTGGTGTCCACGGTGATGCTGGCGATGCGCTGCTCGATGAGCGGCTTGTCGGCGGAATCGGTGGGCGTGGCGGCGATCTTGTCGACCGTCGTCAGGCTCTCTGCGTCGATGACCTTGCCGAAGGCGGCGTACTGGCCGTCGAGATGCGGCGCGTCGGCGTGCATGATGAAGAACTGGCTGCCGGCAGAGTCGGGATCCTGCGAGCGGGCCATGGAGATGACGCCGCGGGTGTGCTTGAGTTCGTTGGTAAAGCCGTTGCCGCTGAACTCGCCCTTGATGCGATAGCCGGGGCCGCCCATGCCGGTGCCGTCCGGGCAGCCGCCCTGGATCATGAAGCCGGGGATCACGCGATGGAAGATCAGGCCGTCATAATAGCCTTCCTGCGCGAGGGTGACGAAATTGGCGACGGTGTTGGGCGCGACGTCGGGGTAGAGCTCGAGGTTGATCACGTCGCCGCTTTCCATGGTGATGGTCACGGTCGGATAGGGGATCTGTTCTTTGGGTTCGCTCTTGCAGCCCGCAAAAAGGCACAGGGCAGCAAGCAGCACGATGGCAGCGATACGCTTGAGCATTGGGTTCTGTCTCCTTCCTGGATTCTGTGCATGGCCGGGTCTCTTCCGGCATATACAAGGGCTATTATACGAAAAGCCGCCCCCGCTGTCAAACAGCATTCTCTTGCTTCCTTGCAAAGAAAGATGTAAAATAGGAAAAGGAAAAATATTGCCACGGGAGGAACGCCCTATGACGATCAAACTCGGCGCAGAAGACAGGCAGCGCCTGCTGGAGGCCCTGCGCGCCAGCGAAGACTGCGAGGAAAACGGCGACGGCTCGTTCACTGTAGACCTCTATGAGCCGGAGGAAGAGCCCGTTTTGTCGGTGGAGCTCTACCCGGAGGAGGACGGCTTCGCCGTCACGGCCGTGTGCCGCATGGAATACAGCGAAGAGATGCAGGGGTATTATCTGGCGGAAAAGATCCGCGACGTGGAAGGGAAGGAGCAGGCGGCGGCAAGGGTCCTCGCGCTGTTCCTGTGAAACGCAGCGCGGAAGAAGAGCAGCGCCTTGTCCGGGCCGTGACGGAAGCTGCGCAGATCCTCAAGCCCAAAGAGCCGCACGAGGTCGCGCTGCGCAGGCTGCAAAACGCCTACGGCTCGTTCGTCAGCGCGCTCGAGGCGGGCGCCGGAGAAATGCAGCGCGTGGGCGGCCTTTCCAAGCCCACCGCCTATGCCCTTTCGCTCACGCCCGAGCTCGCCCGCCACATCCTTGAGGCGCGCGCTGCAAAGATCCGCCGCATCCGCAGCCTGGAGGACGTTCGGCAGCATCTGCTGCCCCTGTATCTGGGCATGCATTACGAATGCGGCTATATGCTCTGCCTCAACGCGCAGGGCATGCTCCGCTCCACGCACATACTGCGCATGGGCTCGGTGGACGAAGCGCCGTTCTATCTGCGCGTAATCATCGAGACCGCGCTCAACAGCGGGGGAGAGCTGTTCATCCTCGCCCATAACCACCCGGGCGGAACGCGCCGGCCCTCTCCGGCAGATATCGAAAGCACGATGTCCGTGCTCGAGGCCATGCACAAGCTCGAGCTGACTTTGGTCGACCATGTCATCCTCGCGGACAAAGAGGCCGTCTCCATGCGCGCATGCAGCCAAAATGAGCAGCCGCTCTGGCAGAGCTGCGCCCCGCTGCCGAAGTTTCTGTGCGATTGGCCCGCGCCGCGCCCGTAAAGAGCGCTCAGCCGCAAAAAAGCGGACTTTCCGGCCTTTATATTGGAACGCTCTTCCATTATTTCAAGTCTATTTAAGGTAGAAGAGGAGGGATCAATCTATGATCAAAAAATGGCTCTCTGTCATCCTGTGTCTTTCCTTCCTGTGCGCGGCCCTGCCCGCTTCGGCCCATAACGTGCTGCCCGTCTCCGAGGAGCTCGTACTGCATATCGGCGCGAACGGACAGGTCGTCGACCAGAGCGGCGCATATCGCACGTCGCTGCCCGCGCAGGAGATCCTCTGGGCGAATGAAAGCCGCGTGATCTATCTGAACAAGACGGCCGACGGCGCCCTGCGCATGCTGGGCGAATACAGCGGCAGCCGCGTCAATATCTACGCCGGCTCCGTCGCCATGGCGGTCTATTCCGAAGCCGCCGATCTGATCTACTACACCAAGACCGACGACCCGACGGTGCTCTATCGCTGCTCGCCGCTCTACGGCGTTTCCATGCGCGCGTGCGTGCTGCCGCAGCAGATCGTGCAGCTCATCCCCTCGCTCGACGGGCTGATCGTGCTCTGCCAGAGCGAGACGGGCGAGATCGCCCCCTGGCTGCTGGCCAAGGGCGAGAGCGACGTCGTGCTCAGCGACGTGGTGCAGGAGCATCGCTTCGAGGGCTGCTCCGTGCAGGTGCTGCTCGACGGCGGCATGCGCATCCGCTTCCTGGGCATGGAAGGCTTTGAGCAGAACGTCGCGGCCACTCCCATTGCGCTCACGATGGCCGGCAACGAGCTGTTCTTCCTCAAGAACGCCGTGTGGAACAACGCCGTGCAGATCTATCGCTATCGCACCGACGAGGCGCGCCAGATGCTGCTGACGACCCTCAAGACGCCGGTACACAACGCGATCGCCTCCGACGGCTCCTATGTCTATCTCATCTCCACCGCCGGCAGGCTCATGGTGCTCGACGCGCAGTACGGCACGCAGGCGCTCTCCGTGGTGCTGCCCGCCGTGCCGGTCGCTCCCGAGATGCATCTGATCAACAACACGCTCTACATCTATGACCTGCGCGAGGACGGCAGCAGCTATCTGCTCGCCTCCTACAGAGTCGAGCGCGGCGACGCCGACGAGGGCATCGTGGACAGCGAGACGACCCCCGCCCCGCTGCAGCCCGTCGCTACGCCCACTCCCGTTCCCACTCCCACTCCCGAGCCGACCGAGGCGCCCATCCTGCTGCGCCGCGGCATGAAGGGCGAGGAAGTGCGCAAGATGCAGACCGCCCTCAAGGAACTGGGCTATCTGACCGACCGCGCCGACGGCGACTTCGGCGGCAACACCCTGCGCGCCGTGAAGCTCTTCCAGGAGGCCGTCGGCCACGAGGAGACCGGCATGGCCAACAACGAGCTGCTCCATCTGCTCTATGCCGACGACGCGCCCGTGTTCGACCTCTACGCGCCGCTGAGCCGTGGCGACAGGGGCCTGCGCGTGTACGACCTGCAGAGCGAGCTCTATGAAAAGGGCTATCTCGCCGAAACGCCGGACAGCTCCTACGGCTCCAACACCACCGCAGCCGTGCAGCGCCTGCAGAAGGAGCTCGGCCTGCGTCAGACCGGCTCCATGAGCTCCACCTGCATGGAATACGTCTACAACGGCCGCATGCCCTATTGCACGTCCTATTTCCTGCTGCAGCGCGGCGATTCCGGCATCCGCGTGGAAAAGCTGCAGCTGCGCCTGCAGGATCTGGGCTATTACCACGGCAAGATCTCCGGCACCTACGATAATGCGACCGCCAACGCCGTCATTCTCTTTGAGACCACCTGTGACGCGAGCGCCACCGGCAAGGCGAGCGCGAACCTGCAGAAGTTCCTCTTCAGCGCGTCCGCTCCCGTTTATGAAGAGCCGGATCCCACGCCAACCCCGGAGCCGACCCCGACCCCCACTCCCGCGCCGACTCCCGACCCGAACGTCATCGGCCCGGATTCCCCCTATGAGCAGGTCATCGCCCTGCAGCGCAAGCTGCACACGCTCGGCAAGATCTCTGCCGGCGACGTGACCGGCACCTACAACAAGGCCACCAAGTATGCCATCGGCTACATCCAGATCGACATGCGCGACAACTACGGCTACGATGTGAAGAGCGACGGCCGCGCCGGTCTGCAGACGCAGGCGTTCATCGATTATCTGATCAGCACCATCACGCCCGCGCCCGTCGTCACGCCCACTCCTGTGCCGGTC
>JAUMYC010000388.1 GCA_030528845.1 Eubacteriales bacterium | reverse complement strand
CGCGAGGGAGAGCTTTTTTGCGATCTGTTTCTCGATCTCCTCTTTGACCCTCGATTCGCTCCTGATCGTCGGATCGGCAATGCGGCAGTAGAAGAAGCCCGCCGGCTGCGCGCCGGGGAATTCATTCAGCGCCGCCGCCAGATACAAAAGCAGCTGCAGCTGAATGCCAAAGTATACCATCGTCGGATCAAACTGCTTGGTCCCGCTCTTGTAATCCACGACGCGGATGCGCTTTGTCCCTTCATCGAGCACATCGATCCGGTCGATCCGTCCCTGCAGATAGACATATGAGCCGTCGCCCAGTTCCAGCATGATCGGCGCCGCGCCCTTTTTTCCAAAGACCATTTCAAAGCTCAGCGGCTTAAACCGCCCGCCGGCAAACTGCCCGGCGATGCTGCGCCCGGCGCGCCTGGCCGTCTTTTCGATCCGTCTGGCAATCGCCTCTCCGCGTCTGCTCGCGCCCAGCGGCGACTGCCGCCACTGCTCAATCAACGGCGCAAGGACGTCGCCCATCACCGCGTCGCATGTCTGCTCATCCACCTGCGGAAAGCCGTCCAGCGCCGTAATCGCGCACGTAAAGCGCTCCGCCGCCTCGTGATACAGCGTGCCCAGCTCCGCGCGGTCGACGCCCGGCTCCTGCTTTTCCTGCGGCGATAGACCGTAGGAGACAAAGTGCCTGTACGGGCACTGAGCAAACGTCTCAAGCCGCGATACGCTCATCACCGGCCGCCCATAGAGCGCACGCGCCTGCGCAGCGGAAAGCTGCGCCTTGGGCCGGCTGCCCAGCACCTGTGTGATCCTGTGCAGCTTTTCCTCGCCATCGCCTGTGCGATTAAGCGCCGCGTACGTCTGTCGATACGTCCTCGAAAGTCCCTCTCCGCTGTCCGCCGCGCAGGACAGCTGCACCGCCAGCGCTTCAAGCGCCGCATCCGGCGCGCAGAGCATATCCTCCCTCTCCGCGGCCAGTATGCCGCCGCGCACGGGCAGATGCACAAACAGCCTGCGAAGATTCTGCACCGCCATGCCCTCGCGCAGCGCGCGTCCCGTCTCATCCGCAAGCGCATAGGAGATGATCAGCTGCTTTTTCGCCGCGCTGAGCGTCTTGAGTTCGTCCAGCTGCGCAAGCGCCGCGCGCTCCGTCTGGCTCATGCCCAGATACGCGCCTGTGATCTGCGCGGCCTCCTCCTGCTCCTGCGGCGTGAACAGGCCCGCGCCGCAGGCGCTCGCCGTATCGTTCATACCCAGCGCAAAGAGCGTATCGATCCTCGCCGTGCGCACATTGCCGATCTCGCCGCAGACCACCGCGCCATCCGCCGGCGGCAGCGCCGCCAATTCAAGCGCCGCCAGACCGCTGCCAAGCAGCTGCAGCACCAGAGACGGCGGCGCGCTCTTTTCGCCCAGCAGCGTGTGCAGCTGGTCAAGCGTCTCCATCAGTCTGTTCCAGACCTGCGCGCAGTCCTCCGCCTCGCTGGGCAATCCTGCACTCTCAAGCGCCTGCCGCATATCGCTCAGCGTGTCAAACGCCTGCACATCCTCCAGCAGCGCCATCACGGCCCGGACGGTATCGTCCGCTGTCTTCGCCGCCGCGATCTGCGAAGCAAACGCGCGCAGCGGCGCACAAATGCGCTCCCGGCTGGTGTTGAGCTGCGCAAGCGCCTGCTCGTCGCCGCCTTTGATGTATGTAAACGGGCGCTTCATCGCCCCGCCCCGGATTCCGACGCCCTCCATATAGGCGCACAGCAGATCGCTTTCCTGCTGCGTGAGATTGAGGAAGCCCGTCTGAATGCACTCC
>JAUMYC010000120.1 GCA_030528845.1 Eubacteriales bacterium | reverse complement strand
TCAGAGCAGGGTCCTGCGCAGCTCGTCGGCGGATTCGCGGTGCAGATACGCCGGCGCGATGTCGATCATGGTGCGGCAGCCGGGAACGCCCTCAAAGGAGAGGCGATAGGCCGCGCGCGCGCAGGCGACCAGCACGGAGGAGGTGAACTCCGGGTTGGAATCGAGCTGCAGGCTGTATTCGATCCTCTGGCTGTGCTGCAGCTGCTCGCCCGTGCGGCCCGAGCGGATGACCGTGCCGCCGTGGGGCAGCGCGGAGTGCTTCTCCAGCAGCTCTTCCTTGCTGATGAAGGTCACGGAGGTGTCATAATCGGAAAAATACTTGGGCATGCCCTTGATCTCGCATTCGATCTTGGCCCTGTCCGCGCCCTCTGCGGCCACGACATAGCATTCGCGGGTATGCTTCTGGCGGGTGGTGAGCTCGGGCTGGCTGCCGCTGCGCACGGCTTCGAGCGCCTCTTCGACGGGCACGGTGTACTGGCGCGCGTCCGCCACGCCTTCGATGCGGCGGATGGCGTCGCTGTGGCCCTGCGAAACGCCGCGGCCCCAGAAGGTGTAATCCTTTCCGTCGGGCAGCACGGCGCCGGCATAGCAGCGGGCGAGGGAGAACAGGCCGGGATCCCACCCGGCGGAGATGACGGCGACCTTGCCGCCCATGCGCGCGGCGGTGTCCACGCGGTCAAAATGCGCGGGGATGTCGGCGTGGGTGTCGAAGGAATCGACCACGTTGAACAGCTGCGCGAAGCGGGGCGTCTGCTCGGGCAGGTCGGTGGCGCTGCCGCCGCAGAGGATCATCACGTCGATCTCTCCCGTGTGCAGCTCCGCGTCGTCTGCGTGATAGACCGGCACGCCTTCGGTCTTGAGCTTGAGGGATTCGGGGCTGCGGCGGGTGAACACGGCGGTGAGCTCCATATCGTCGTTTTGACGGATGGCCAGCTCCACGCCGCGGCCGAGGTTGCCGTAGCCCATAATGCCAATGCGAATTGCCATAGGTTTGCGTTTCCTTTCTTACTTTGGGTCGTTGGTGATCTCGTAATAGATGCAGCGGCGCGGCGCGCCTCTGTATTCGATCGTCTCCTCCTGCCCGCTCAGGCGCATGCCGGCCTTCTGCATCACGCGCGCGCTGGCGGTGTTTTCGGCAAAATGCGCGGCGCACACGCGGCGCAGTCCCATGCGGAAGAGTTCGTCGATCACGGCGCGCAGGGCTTCGGTCGCGTAGCCCTGTCCCCAATGCGCCGGGTGGATGACATAGCCGAGCTCCGCGCTTTCGGAGTCGATGCCGCAGTCGTTGATAAAGCCGATGAGCCGGCCGTTCAGAGCGATGGCGTAGTTGATGCGGCGGGGGAGCAGGCTGACGGCCCGGATGCGGGCAAAGAGCGCCTCGGCGGCGCTGCGGTCGGGGAAATCGGGCAGCATGTATGTCGCGCGCACCTCGTCGCAATAGAAGATAGCCAGCGCGTCTTCCATATCGCCCTCTTCAAACGGGCGCAGGGTGAGCCGCCCGGTCGTCAGCAGGGGCGTTTTTTTCGGCATAGTCATTTGAGCATGTCGTCCATGGAATACAGGCCGGGCTTGCTCTTGCAGACGAATCTTGCCGCGGTCAGCGCGCCCTCGGCAAAGTGGGCGCGGTCAAAGGCTTCGTGGGAGAGAGTGATCTGCTGGCCGGGGGCGCCGAAGTAGATCTCATGCCGGCCGACAACGGAGCCGAGGCGCACGGCCTGAATGCCGATCTCGTCCTTCTCGCGCTTGCCGTGGCCGCTGCGGCCGAGGTTGTTTTTCAGCTCCGGACGCGCCTCGCGGATGGCGTCGGCCAGCAGAAGGGCGGTGCCGCTGGGGGCGTCGGCCTTCTGGTTGTGGTGGGTCTCGACGATCTCGATATCCGCCTGCGGAAGAAAGCGAGCGGCCTCGCGCGCGAGGTGCATCAGCAGCGCGATGCCCATGCAGAGGTTGCCGCTCTTGAGCACGGGCACGTGCTCGGCGCAGGCGCGGATGAGCGCCATTTCCTCTTCGGTCTGGCCGGTCGTGGCGATGACGACGGGGAGAGAGCGGGAGAGCGCGAATTCCACGAGCTCTTTTGTGCCCAGATGGCTGGAAAAATCGACGATGACGTCGACAGGCTCGGTGCAGGCGCTGACGCTGGGGTACAGGCCGTCGCCCTCCTGCGCGTTCAGGTCCGCTCCGACATAGTCCACGCCGTTCTGTTGGAGAACGGAGATGACTTCCTTGCCCATGCGGCCGAGCGCGCCGTTGACCAAAATGCGCATTTGTATTTCGTTCCCTTCTGTATATGTTTTTCGGAATGCTCTGCGCCGCTTACAGGCCGAGCTCGGCCATCGCCGCATAGAGCTTTGCGCGGAAGGGCTCCTCCATGGGGATGAGCGGCAGGCGCAGGATATCCTGACAATAGCCCATGCGGTGCAGCGCGGCCTTGACGGGGATGGGGTTGGTCTGCGAGAAGAGCGCGTCGACGAGCGGCAGCAGCTTCAGCTGCAGGCTCGCGCTGCCCTTCACGTCGCCTGCGAAGAAGCGGGTGCAGATCTCGTTGGTCTCCTTGGGCAGTACGTTCGAGAGCACGGAGATGACGCCGGAGCCGCCGATGGACAGCGTGGGGGTGATCAGCGCGTCCTCGCCGGAGTAGAGCGCGAGTTTGTCGCCCACGAGGCGCATCGTCTCCGCGGCGGCGGCGAGGTTACCGTTCGCTTCCTTGATGCCGACGATCATCGGATGATCCGCCAGCGCGGCGTAGGTGGCAGGCAGGGCGTTCAGGCCCGTGCGGGAGGGCACGTTGTAGAGGATGACCGGCTTGGAGGACGCGTCCGCGAGGGCGGTGAAATGCGCGACAAGGCCGGACTGGGTGGTCTTGTTGTAATAGGGGGTCACGATCAGCACGCCGTCTGCGCCGCGGCGGCAAGCCTCCTGCGTCAGCTCGACGGCGTGGGCGGTGTTGTTCGAGCCGCTGCCGGCGATCACGCAGCAGCGCCCGGCTGCACGCCTGACGACGCGCTCGATCACGTCGAGCTGCTCGTCGTCGCTCAGGGTGGCGGCTTCGCCGGTCGTGCCGCAGGCGACGATGGCGGGGATGCCGTTTTCGATCTGGAACTCCACGAGGCGATCCAGCGCCTCCCAATCCACGCCGTTTTGCGTCATGGGGGTGATCAGCGCAGTTGCCGCGCCGGTGAAGAGAGCTTTTTTCTGCATTTTTGACAGCCTCCGTTTTTCGTTCTGTTGTTGTGTATAAAGCGTTCTTTTCCTATAGAACCACTTTAACACAGCTTGATAAATGGCACAAGGGCTGAACTGTTTTTTTAACCCTTTGCTTTTCCCGGAACTCCTGCGAATCTATGCCGCGCGCAGCCGAGGCATGCATCTGGTAGGGATGAATCCTAATAAATACGGCTCTGGTATGCAGATCAGAACAAAAACTGGTATGCATATTGCTGAATAAATCGCACAAAATCGTGCATCTGGACTTATGTTTAACCTTGCCTTTACCAAAGCCTGTCTGCGCGGTGCTATACTTTCGGTTGTACGAACAAAGCCCGTCTCGGGCGAGGGAAAAGGAAGTTGACAGAAAATGAATACCAAAACGATCTCTCCCGTGAAAAAGATCACGCTCATCGGTATGATGGCTGCGGTCGTCTGCGTGGTGACGCTGTTCCGTTTTCCGCTCTTTGGCTCCAAGGTGCATTTTGCCAATACAATGTGCCTGCTCGCGGGGCTGCTGCTCGGGCCGGTCAGCGGAGGGCTGGCGGCGGGGCTCGGCTCGGCCATCTACGACGTGCTGCTGGGCGGCTACGGCGCGATCGAGGCGGTCGTGACCTTTGTCAATAAATTCGCGATGGCTTGGGTCTGTGCCATGCTCGTGCACGGAGCGAAGGAGCGCGGCGCGCTGCGCGTGATCCTCGCGTGCGTCGCGGGCGCGTTCACCTACATGGCGCTGTATCTGTTCAAAACGTGGATCTTCCAGCAGTTCGTCTACGGCTTTGCGCCGGATGTCGTCTGGGCCACTCTTTTGAGCAAGGTGCCCGCATCGCTCATCAACGCGTGCCTTGCTTCCGTGGCAGGGCCGGTGCTCTATGGTGCATTGACGCCCTCGCTCAAAAAAATGGGCCTCCCTTGGTAAAAAGTGCAGAATAAAGGGCGCTCCGAAGGAAAATTTGCCGAAAAGCGGCGGAAATCCCTTCGAAGCGCTTGCCTGTTTTGGGAAAAATGATACAATAATATAGAATGGAAAACGACCGGGCTGCCCCTGCGCGCCCGTTGCAAAAGGAGACAGAAACAGCATGCGAGTCGATCTTATGCATCCCGCAGACCAGTTGATCATGATCATGCAGCGCATCTATGAGCGCGGGCTGACCACCACCTCCGGCGGAAACCTTTCCATCATGGACGACAACGGCGATATCTGGATCACGCCCAGCGGCATCGACAAGGGCTCGCTCACGCGTGCGGATATCATGCAGGTCAAGCCCGACGGCACGATCCTCGGCCGGCACACGCCCTCGGTCGAGCTGCCCTTCCACGCCCATATCTATTCCATCCGCCCGGACGTCAAGGCCGTGCTGCACGCGCATCCGCCGACGCTGGTCGCCTATTCTCTGGCGAGGAAGATCCCCGCGATGAACCTGCAGGCCGACCTCAAGGGCATCTGCGGAGACGTCGTCATGGCAGATTACGAAGTGCCCGGCTCCAAGCTGCTGGGCGAATATATCGCCAAGCGCTTTCAGGAAGGCTACAGCACCGTGATGATGGAAAACCACGGCTGCGTCATCGGCCACAAGAGCATTCTGGAGGCCTACCACGTCTTCGAGGCGCTGGATTTTGCCGGCCGCATGGAAATGAACGCGAAGAAGATCGGCACGCCCAAGGCGCTGAGCGACGGGCAGATCGGCGAATATGCCGCTGCGTGCGAAACGCCCTTCGGCGCGCTCGAGCAGAGCAAGCCTACCAGCGAGGAATGCGCGCTGCGGCGCGATCTGTGCGCGTTTGCCAAGCGCGCCTATGAGCAGAGCCTGTTCACTGCCGCGCAGGGCGCGTTCTCCGCGCGTCTGGCCGACGGCTCCTTCCTGATCACCCCGGCGGACGGCGACCTGCGCCTGCTCGAGCCGGAGGATATCGTGCGCGTGCAGGGCAATGCCTGTGAAGCGGGCAAGAAGCCCGGCTGCGCCGCCGTGCTCTTTGCACAGATCTACGCCGAGCATCCGGAGGTCAGCTCCATCGCGCAGACCTTTGCCCCGGGCATCATGGCCTTCGCCGCCACCGACGCCCAGTTCGATTCCCGCACCATCCCGGAGAGCTATATCAAGCTGCGCTCCGTGGGCCGCGTGCCCTATATGACCGGCGCGCAGGAGATCTCCGGCCTGATCTGCACGAAGACCCCCGTCGTGCTGGTGGAAAACGAATGCGCCGTCGTGACGGGCAAGAATCTGACCGACGCGTTCGACATCCTCGAGGTGCTCGAATACAGCGCCAAGGCCGTCGTGATGACCGCCGATATCGCGCCGCTCATCCGCATTTCCGACAAGGAAGTGCATGACATCGAGGTCGCGTTCAATCTGTAAGCAGCCGTATACGTTTATTCGCGAGAGCCCTTTTCGAAGAAAAGGGCTCTCGTTTTTGTTTTGGAAGAAACCGGGAAGAGAGGGATGACAAACGGCGGTACATGCCCCAAAATGAGGGATCCAAGGGGAATCATTCCCCTTGGCAGGGGATCAAAGGGGACGGAGCCCCCTTTGCGTTCCCCGTTTCTTAGGAAAAAGAAAAAGGCAGAGAGAGGTAAAGATTTCAGCGAGAGCAAGAACAACGGTACATGCCCTAAAATGAGGGATCCAAGGGGAATCATTCCCCTTGGCAGGGGATTAAAGGGGACGGAGTCCCCTTTGCGGATGGCCCTAATACGAGGGATCAAAGGGGACAGAGTCCCCTTTGCGGCCCTCTTTTTTCGCTGCGCGGTCATATCCGTGCCCGCCCCCGCATATGCTTTTGTGACAGCCCAAAGATAGGGCAAGCCCTGTGCATATGAGGAGTGGTACGATGGAAAACCCGATGAACCGTATAATCGCTGCCGGCGTTCTGGTCGAAGAGCCGGTGCTGAGCCATGAAGTGATGAACGAACCGTTTTTTACAGCCGTGCTGGAGGTCAGGCGGCTGTCCGGCGCGGTAGACCGCATCCCGCTGACGCTGCCGGGCAAGCTGATCCCGGAGGGCGGCTTTCCGCTGCAAAGGCTGCTGGTCGTGGAGGGGCAGGTGCGCTCGTATAACAAGATCGTCGAGGGCTCGGGAAGGCTGATGATCACGCTGTTCGCGCAGAAGGTCAGCCTCGGCGAGGACGACGAAACGCTCAACCGCACCGAGCTCATCGGCGCGCTGTGCAAGCCGCCGGTCTATCGCTCCACGCCCTTTGGCCGGGAGATCTGCGATATGATGCTGGCGGTCACGCGCGCCTTTGGAAAGTCCGATTACATCCCCTGCATCGCATGGGGCCGCAACGCGCAGTATGCCTCCCGCTTCACTGTGGGCGATAGGGTCTGCGTGACGGGCAGGCTGCAGTCGCGTGAATATCAAAAGCTGCTGGAGAACGGCGAGTATATGACGCGGAACGCCTATGAGGTCTCCGCGTTTACGATCGAGGCCTATGAGGGCGAGCCGCAGGGCGAACCGCTCGAGCGGATCGACCCCGTGCTGGTGGACAGGAGCAGCATGCTCCTCTGAAAAGAGAGAAAACGCGCACGCAGACCGGCGCTTGTATCGAGCGCCGGTCTTTATCTGTGCGCCGATTGACGGGAACGAAGCGAAGTGATAGACTCAATGCATTGGAGGAGAAGGCAATGTGCGGCAGATATCATGTGGAAACGGAAGAGGAAAACCTGGAGCTGCGCGAGATCATGGCGGAGCTGAACCGGCGCAGGCTGCAGGCGAAGACGGGCGAGATCTCGCCCGGAACGAGCGCGCCTGTTTTGTGGATGGAGGAGGGGAACATGCGCCCTTCCGCCATGCGCTGGGGCGCGCGCAGCGTGAGCGGCATGGTCATCAATGCGCGCAGCGAGACCGCCCTGCAAAAGCCGATGTTCCGGCACAGCGCGGTCAGCCGGAGGCTGCTGCTGCCCATGAACGCGTTTTATGAATGGAAGCATATCCCCGGCGGGCGCAGGGGCGCGAAGTATTCCTGCAGGCCGACGAGCGGCGCGCTTTTATATATGGCGGGGCTGTATCTGCCCACGCTGGACGGCATGCGTTTTGTAGTGCTGACGAAAGAGGCCGACGAGCAGATCGCGCCTTTGCACGACAGGATGCCGTTGTTTATCGATCCGAGTCTGAAGGAGGCGTGGCTCGGCGGCGATGCGCAGGCTTGGGAGGAGGCGCTGCGTGTTCCTGCGCCCCGTTTTGCGCTTTTGCCCGAGGAGCCGGAGCAGCTCTCGTTTTTCTGATATGGATCGGAGTGTGAGCGGAATGAAAATAAAGGTCTTGGGACAGGAATTTTGCATATGCAAGGTGCGCGGGTTTTCACCGGAAGTGCTGTGGGGCGAATTCTGGTTTGCCGCGCAGACGGACGAGG
>JAUMYC010000387.1 GCA_030528845.1 Eubacteriales bacterium | reverse complement strand
CCTGCTGCCATGTGCTGGCGATGGTGCCCGGATAGCCGCAGAGCACGCAGGCGTCGAGCTGGCCGATATCGATGCCCAGCTCCAGCGCGTTCGTGCTGATGACGCAGCGGATCTCCCCGGCGCGCAGCTTGCGCTCGATCTCGTGCCGCTGCGAGGCGAGATAGCCGCTGCGGTAGCCGCGCACTTTTCCGGCTTCGCCCAGCGGGTCGGCCACCAGCTGCTTGAGCTGATTGGTCATGACCTCCACCTGCAGCCTCGCCTTGGCAAAGACGATGGAGGCGATGTCGTTTTTGATCAGCTGCGCGGCGATCTGCTGCGTGCAGCGCAGCGCGCTCTCGCGCACGCCCAGGTGCCGGTTCACCACCGGCGGGTTGTAAAAGATGACGTGCCTTTCGCCCTGCGGGGCGCCGTTTTGGTCGATCAGCCGCACGCCCTTGCGTCCGATGACGAGCTCGGTCAGCTCGGCCGGGTTGGCGATGGTGGCGCTGCAGCACAGAAAGACCGGCTGCGCGCCGTAAAATTCGCAGATGCGCTTGAGGCGGCGGATGACGTTGGCCAGATTCGCGCCGAACACGCCCCTGTAGGAATGGATCTCGTCGATGACGACGTATTTCAGGTTTTCGAACAGCTTGACCCATTTGGTGTGATGGGGCAGGATGCCCGAATGCAGCATGTCCGGGTTTGTGACCACGATGTGCCCGGCCTGCCGGATGGCCCTGCGCGCGGTGGCGGGGGTGTCGCCGTCATAGGTGTAGGCCTTGATGTCCGCGCCGATGGCTTCGATCGTGCCGTAGAGCTCGGCGCTCTGGTCGCTGCCCAGCGCCTTGGTGGGGAAGAGGTACAGCGCCCTTGCGTCCGGGTCCTGCAAAATGGAATGCAGCACGGGCAGGTTGTAGCACAGCGTCTTGCCCGAGGCCGTGGGCGTGACCACGACCATGTCCTCCCCTGCGGCTGCCGCTTCCAGCGCCTGCGCCTGATGGGTATAGAGCTTTGCGATGCCCTTTGCCTGCAGCGCGGAGACCAGCCGCGCGTCCAGCCACTGCGGGAAAGGCGCATACTGCGCCCTGCGCTCCGGCAGCGTGCGCCAGCAGGCCACGTTCTGCATAAAATCAGAATTCCTCTTGAGATATTCCACATATTGCCTGACGTTCATGCCCTTCCCTCCGTTCGTGTAGGACAGTATAGCACAGCCGGAGCGAACACGCAAGCAGATGCGTGAAATGTATTGCGGGAATGCGCCGCATGCGGTATAATCGCGCTGTGCGGAGGTGGAGTTTTCGTGGAATACATACTGATTCGTTCGCAGAGGAAGACGGTCGCGATCGCCTTTGATAAAGAGGGCAGGCTGGTCGTGCGCGCGCCGATGCGGCTGGAGCGCGCGCGGATCGAGGCGCTTTTGGCAGATAAGGCGGAGCTGATCGAAAAACACCGCCTGCGCCGCCAAAAAGCAGAAGAAAACCGCCTGCCCGAGCCGACGGAAGCGGAAAAGAGAGCGTATATCGCGCAGGCAAAGCGAGCTCTTCCGCAGCTTGTGGAGAGTTATGCCGCGGTGATGGGCGTGCGGCCCTGCGCGGTCCGCATCACCTCCGCGCAGACGCGCTGGGGCAGCTGCTCCGCAAAGGGGAACATCTGCTTTTCGTGGCGGCTGATGCGCATGCCGAGGGAGTTTGTTGAATATGTGGTCGTGCATGAGCTGGCGCATCTGCGCGAAATGAACCATTCGCCCCGCTTCTGGGCCATCGTGCGCGCCGTGCTGCCCGACTGCGATCGCCGCCGCGCGATGGGGCGAGGGCAGGGGTGACGCCGGGGG
>JAUMYC010000386.1 GCA_030528845.1 Eubacteriales bacterium | reverse complement strand
CAGACCGCGCTGGCTGCCTATCAGCAGGGCACCCTGCGCTACACCAACGCCGGCTACACCGTGCCGGAGAACGCGTGGCTGCTCCCGTCCAGCGAGATCGTTTGGGCGAACCGCGACGTGCCGTACCTGACCGAGCACAAGGGCGAGATCCTGGACAAGTGGAACGCGCTGTGGGCGAAGGTTACCCAGTAATTTTACGACAAGCAGTCCCCTGTGGATATGCATGAATGACCAGCAGGGGGCAGCCGGATTGCCGGCTGCCCCTTCTTTCTCGCGACACGACCACGAATCATCGGACGGGCGTCTGCCGCCCGGATTTTGCAGCGACGACCTTCATCGACCGGACGCGCCTGCGTCCCTGCGCGCTGCGCGCAGCATTTGACATTGCGAGCCCTGCCGCCGACGGCGGCTGTACATAGAAACAGAGAAGTCAACGGAGGATGAACAGTATGAATTTTGAAGAACTGCTTAAAGGCAAGGAATGCGCCTGCGGCATGCATCATACCTGCACCGTGAAGCACGTCATCATCGACAGGAACGCCAACGAAAAGCTCGGCGGTCTGCTCGGCGATTACAAGAAGATCCTGCTGGTGGCGGACAGCAATACCTACGCCGCCTGCGGCGAGGTGATCAGGGCGCAGATTGGAGAACGCCTTGAGCATCTGTTGATCTACAAGCGCGACGGTCTGCTCATTCCCAATGAGGAAGCCGTTGAGGAGATGCAGGCCTGCCTGACGGAGGAAACCGATCTGATCATCGGCGTGGGCTCCGGCGTCATTCAGGATACCTGCAAATATGTCTCCCACAAGGCAAATCTGCCGTACGCCATCGTGGCGACCGCGCCCTCGATGGACGGCTATGCTTCCGTCGGCGCGGCGATGATCATGGGCGGCATGAAGGTGACCTACAGCGCGCATGTGCCCGAGGTCATCATTGGCGACATCGACGTGCTCAAGGATGCGCCGATGGAGATGATCAAGTCCGGCTACGGCGATATTCTGGGCAAGTATTCGTGCCTGAACGACTGGAAGCTGGCGCGCATCGTGCGCAATGAGTACTTCTGTCAGGAGGTTTATGACCTGACGTTTGATATGCTGGTCAAGACCCGCGATCTGGGTCCGGCGCTGCTGGCGCGCGACGCTGAGGCGATCAAAACGCTGATGGAAGCGATCGTCGGCGTGGGCATCGCGATGGCGTTCGTGGGCAATTCCCGCCCGGCTTCCGGCAGCGAGCATCACCTGTCCCATTACTTTGAGATCGTCGGCATCCTGACCGACACGCCGTATTTCATGCACGGCACGGACGTGGTCTATTCAAGCGTCTATACCCAGCGCATCCGCGAAAAGCTGCTTGCGCTGAGCGCGCCGCCCGCCCATCAGCCGCGCAGCCGCGCAGACTGGGAGCAGGCGATCCGCGGCATCTATCTGGATATCGCCGACAGCGTCATCGCCCTGCAGGACAAAATGGGCTGGTATCGTGAGGACCGCTTCCCGGTCTATCAGGAAAAGTGGGCGGAAATCTGCGAAGTGCTGCGCGAGGCGCCGACCGAGGAGGAGATGGTCGGCTATATCCGCAGCGCCGGTCTTGACGTGGCGGAATTTGACGCGATGTACGGCAGGGAGAAGATCGACAACGCGCTCGTGTTCGCCAAGGATCTCAAGGACCGCTACTCCGTCCTGTGGATGTATTATGACCTGCTGGTCGGCTGATGAGGTGCATCATGGATACAAGCAAAGTCAAAGTCATCGCGATGGATCTGGACGGCACGCTGACCCAGCATAAGCAGCCCATGACGCCGCTGACGCGCGAGAC
>JAUMYC010000119.1 GCA_030528845.1 Eubacteriales bacterium | reverse complement strand
TCAATATCCTCAACTACGGCTTCTTTCTGCTCTTCTCGTTCCTCTGCTTTTATCCCCTTTGGTATGTGATCGTCTATACCATCAGCGATCCGGCACAGGCTGCCACAGGCGTGACCTTCTGGCCCAAGGGCTTCAGCCTTTTTAATTTCCGGGAAGTGCTCAAGCTCGACGGCGTCTTCCATGCCTTCGGCGTCAGCATCTTCAGGACCGTCGTCGGAACGCTCGGCACGGTGCTGTGCTGCACGGTCCTCGGCTATCTCTTTTCCAAGGAGCGCATGCCCGCCCGCAAGTTTTTCTATCGCTTCCTCATCATCACGATGTATATCTCCGGCGGCATGATCCCCACCTATCTGGTCTTCCGTTCCTACAAGATCCTCAACACCTTCTGGGTCTATTTCCTGCCCAGTCTGATCAGCGCGTACAACGTCATTCTGGTCAAGACCTATGTCGAACAGCTGCCCGCCGCGCTTGAGGAGAGCGCGCTGCTCGACGGCGCGAACGTGATCCATATCATCGTCTATCTGATCATCCCGCTTTCTCTGCCCATTATCGCTACCATCGCAATCTATGCCGCGGTCGGCCAGTGGAACGCATGGTTTGATAATCATATCTACGCTTTCCGCAACGATAACCTTACAACATTACAATATATGTTGTATAATTTCTTGCAGGAGGCAGAGGAATTGGCGGAACTGATAGAATCCACATCGGAGACCATTGACGAATCGGCCTATATCACGCCGACCGGCGTCAAGATGACGGTCACTCTGGTCACCATTCTGCCCATTATGTGCGTCTATCCGTTCCTGCAAAGGTTCTTTATCAAGGGCATTATGATCGGCGCGGTCAAGGGATAAGGAGGCAACGCAATGAGAGTTCACTATGGCAACCTGCATTTCCATTCCATGCATTCCGACGGGGTGTACACCCCCGGCGAGCTGGTTCAGATCGGCAAAAACGAGGGCTACAAGGCGCTCGTGCTCACCGACCACGACGTCGCCAGCGGCGTGCCGGAGCTGATGAGCGAATGCGCGAAATACGGCATCGAGACCATGATGGGCACGGAGTTCACCTGCGAAGGCTGGGGCCAGTGCTTCCATATGCTCGGCTTCGATTTTGACCCGACGCATAAGGAAATGGCGGTCATGCTGCGCTATCTGAGCGAAAAGGCGACGTATATCGCGCATGAGCAGTTCGATTACTGCATCGCAAAGGGCTATTTCCGCGATATCACTTGGAAAGAAGTCGAGGAATACAACCCCGGCGTCACCTGGTTCTGCAACGAGCCCGTGTTCCGCACCCTCAAGGCAAAGGGCATGGTGGATGACCTCGGCTATTGGGAGTTCTTCAAGCATTTCCGCGAGTATTCACCCAAATACAATCCCTATCGCATGCCGACGGCGGAAACGATGGTCAAGCTCATCCGCGAGGCGGGCGGCGTGCCGGTGCTGGCGCATCCGCACAATCAGGCCAAATACGTCGAAGGGCTGGTGGAATTCGGTCTGCTCGGCGTGGAATGCAGCCATGAGCTCGTGCAGCCGGAGGAGGAGAAGGAACTGCGCGCCCTTGCGCAGAAGCACAATCTGTATATGACCGGCGGTACCGACCACCACGGCGACATGGGCGGCGAGGAGACCCGTTTCCCGGATCATAACAACCGCTATCATCTCGAACCGCTGACGTACGGCGTTACGGAAGAGGAGTTCCGCTGCCTCAAGGAACGCCAGAAGGGATAATCGGAATATACTGCAGACCGGCGCGCGATTTTTCAATAAACGCGCGCCGGTTTTACAGGCAAGGAGGATTCGCTATGAAATTGAATACCTGCGTGCTCTCGCCGGTCGTGAAGGTCCTGCCGGGCGATCATCCGACGCAGATGGGGAACTCCTTTTCGGGAATGCGCAACGAAACGATCTCCTTTCAGATCGCGCTTTGGGTGACCGACGAAACGGGCCGGGCGCGCCCTTCTCTGCATTGGCAGATCGATTCTCCCGCCGCGGAATATCTGCATGTGCGCAAGGTGAAGAACATCCCCGTGCGCTATGGCAAGATGCAGCCCGCGGACGACTATTACATCAACAATGCCGTGCCGGGCCTGTATCCGGACGTGCTCTCGGAGATCCCGGTCAACGGCTTTCGGATGCTCGACGGCATCACGCAGACGCTGTGGTTTGATCTGGAGCCCGACGGCAAATTGAGCGCGGGGGATTACCCCGTTGCCATCCGCTTTTTTGACGAGGCCGACGAGCTGCTCGCGCAGACAGAAGTGCAGCTGCATATCGTCGACGCGATGCTGCCCAAGCAGACGCTGATGCATACTCGCTGGTTTCATTCCGACTGTCTGGCGACCTATTACGGAGCAGAGATCTTCTCGCCGCAGTATTGGGAGATCGTGGAGCGGTATATCGCCTGCGCAGTCAGGCGCGGCATCAATATGATCCTCCTGCCGATCCACACGCCGCCGCTGGATACGAACATCGGAAAATACAGGCCGACTGTGCAGCTGGTGGAGGTAACGTATAAGGACGGAAAATATTCGTTCGGCTTTGAACGGCTGCACCGCTGGGTCGAAATGTGCAAGCGCTGCGGAGTCGAGTATTACGAAGCGGCTCATCTGTTCACGCAGTGGGGAGCGGGCTTTGCGCCCCAGATCATCGCGCAGACGGAACAGGGAGAGAAGCGGATCTTCGGCTGGGATACGCCGGCGGTCGGCGGAGCATACGAAGAGTTCCTCGGCGAGTACCTGCCTGCGGTCGTCAGCGAACTGAAAAAACTGGGGATCGCAGAGCGTGTGTATTTCCATATTTCCGACGAACCGAACGCCGCGCAGCTGGAGGGCTATCTTGCGGCCAAGAAGATCGCCGCGAAGCATCTTTCCGGGTTCAAGATCATGGACGCGCTGAGCGATATCGCCTATTTCCGCAGCGGCGCGGTCGAATATCCTGTCCCGGCGACCAACCATATCGAGCCGTTCCTTGCCGAAAACGTTCCTGAAAAATGGGGATATTATGCCTGTACGCAGGGGACGGATGTCTCTAATGTGTTTGTTACGATGCCCGGAGAGCGCACGCGCATACTCGGCGTGCAGATGTACAAAGCAGCGCTGGACGGCTTCCTGCAATGGGGGTTCAATTTCTACTATGCGCGCCGGTCCGATTATCCCATCAATCCGTGGTTTGACACGGACTGCGATGGCTTTGCGCCTGCGGGAGACGCGTTCGTCGTGTATCCCGGTGCGGACGGAGCGCCCGTGGAATCGATCCGCCTGATGCTGCTCCATCACGCGGTGCAGGATATGCGCGCGCTGCAGCTGCTGGAGTCGCTCCGGGGGAGGGAGTATGCGCTCTCGGTCGTTGACGAGGGCATCGCGCCGATCACGTTCAGCTCTTATCCGCACGGGAGCGAGTATCTGCCGGATCTGAGAGAGAGGGTCAACAGGGAGATCGAAAAAGCGGCTGAGGAAAAGAGAGCCTGACCGCCGAAGTCGGGCCTGAACAAAGAAAAGCCGCGCTTCAAGGGCAAGCTGCTCCTGAAGCGCGGCTTTTTCGTATCGGTGCGGGGCGCGCTGCTTTATGGAATATTGCCCGAAAATCAGGCCTGCTTCGGTCGGATCATATACTCCGCCTTTCTTCTGAATTCAGTGAAGATATAATCCACCGTGTCATCCGGATCGGTCGCATAGTTGAGGTACATATGCTGCGAGAAGCTCTTCATGCGGATGTGCCTGCCGTTGCTTTCGAGAACTTCCTTCAGCCGGAAGTTTTTGTCGTAATGATGCAGGATGCCGTCGCCGTGATATTCGAGGTAATCGCCGCCCTCTGCCGTAAACGCAAATTTCTGCCGCGCCGTCGTCGTGCCGTCGGCATTGATGCGCTCGTCATCCTCATAGACGATCTCCAGATCCTTCATGCAGCCGCGCCCGGGCCGTCCCACGCGGATCCGGAAGCAGAACGGTTCGCTGCGGTCGTCGGTCGTGCGGTCCAGCACGATCAGGGAAGAGTGCATCTTCATCTGATCGACCACATCGGCTTTGGCATCCTGATACACCATGCCTGCCTCCGTGGCGGTGTTCCGGTCGCCGTAATCCAGATCCTGTTGGCGCACGATCAGCTGCGTGAGCTTCCAGCCGTCGCCGTCCTTCTCCAAATGCCAGTTGGTCTCTTCGTCCTGCAGCAGTTCGCGCACCTTCTCCGGGATGTCGGCACGGAAACGGAAATCCTCCCACAGGCGGATATAGTCCATGTATTCGCCTATGAGGCCGTGATCCCGCGCGACCTGCGCCTTGATGCTCACCGCAAGACCCGCGTCGAAGGCAGCCGAACGGGAGAGCATGTATTCCATGTTTTCCGGGGGAGTGGCCTCGAATTTTCCGTCGGCTGCACAGACCTGATACCAGCCCATCATCGGCGCGATCAGGTTTTTGCGGAAGAAGCTCTGATGGCCTTTGCGCAGGGCGTGCATGCTGCCGCGGCGCGCGCTGTCGTACCACGGTTCGCCCCAGTTGGAATAGGAGAAGGCGTGCCAGAGATAGTTGCCGGTCAGGCTGGCGTCGCATACCAGCTTCCCCTCCACGTTTTCAAAGACCCGGCGCACAAATTCATTCATGCCGTATTCGCCCACGCCCGGATACTGACAGCCTTCGAGGCCGTCAAACGAGAGGCGCGTTACGCCGCATTCCAAGATCATCCGGGACATATGATCGGCCATCTCGCGCTGAAGAATAAGATCGGGAAAGAGCGTGCGGTAGCCGTGATCCCACAGACGATACGCCCTTTCGCCTGCGGCGTGCGCAGAAGCCGTCGTTCCGTATGCGCCGCGGGTGCAGCCGGTGAGACACAGCATCTCTTTGTCAAAATCGTCGTAGGTTATCAATTCCTCGCCGATCCGCAGCGTATTGAGCGTGCTCTTCAAGGCATAGTTGGCCGCGTCGGTCAGCCGGATCTCGGTAGCTTCCGCGGAAATCGCCTCCGCCAGCCCGGTCCTGTCCATTGCCAGAAGCCCCGGATCAGGCACGGGAGTGACGAATGCGTCACCGGTGGTGATGAAATTGCTCAGCGTGTGCGTGCCGATATACAGTCCGTTGGCGTTCGCCCGTTCAGCCAGAGCTTTGATCTCCTGAACGCCGCCCGGATAGCATTTTTCGTCGATGGTGAAGTGGCCCCATTCACCCAGCATATCGCTCAGATACACGCAGCTCACGCCCGCGCGTTCCGCCATGGAGATGCGCTCCTGCGCGCTCAGGCCGGCGCCGCCAAAGATCAGGTAAATAGACGAAGCCTGCTTTTCCTGCTTGGCCCAATTGCCGTTAAACGTGGAGTGGGGAAGCCCCTCCGCAAGTTCCATGTCGTGGATGATATCCAGCAGCTCGTCGGCGCTGTTCGCCGCAGCGATGGCGATCGCCGCGCCTTCGATGCGGCCATCCTCGCCGGGGATCGGACTGACCACTGCCTTCGCGGAACCGTTGTAGCCCGTGATCAGGCCGGTGGTGTCCAGGATTTCTTCTTTTGTATGTGCGCCCACGCTCAACTGCAGACGGATCGTTCCGTTTTTGATCGCTGCGGGCTTGCATATGCTAAGATCCAGCCCCGTCTCGTTTTTTTCGATTTTACGCGGAATGCCGCTCTCTACCTTTGGCATGAGCGACTGCACGCACACCACCGAGCCGTCTTCGTGCCACGACGCGCCCAGTATGTCGCCAAAATCCGCGCCGTCGGCCCGATAGGGGCCGAAGATGAAGCGCTCGGTTCCTTCCGGTACGGAAACGACCGTCAGCCGGTGATATCCCGCCCGTTCCTCGATGCGCATGCGCACGGTTCCGCACGCGTATCGGACGTCTGCTTCGCTGCCGTGCATTACCGCCGAGACCGGCGCATATGCACAGCCGCCCGCCACGACAACGCCCACGGGGGAATCCTGAATATATACGCGCCGTTCTCCCGAACAGGTCAGATTCCCGACCGGAGACACAAAAATCTTATTCATAGTTCTCTCTTTCCTTTGCTTGATGTCTTCTGCGGCATGTATATGCCCTCGTTACAGCAAGTCCGCCCGCCTGCTTATGGCGGTCGTTTCTATACGCCCTCGGGGAGCTGCTTTTTCAGGCCCATCCGGCCAAGGGCGAAGCCTGCAAGCAGCACGGCGCCCGCGAGCATCTGAAGCACGGAGATCAGCCCAAAGAACGGGCGCAGATCGAGCGCTTCCAGCGCATAGCCGCCAAACGCGGCGACTACAATGGTGACCACCGAGGCGATCGAGCCGATCATGGCCTGCGTTGTGGTCTCCAAGCCCTTATGGGCGAGGCGGTAGATCAGCTGGATCTGACAGGCGATGGTCATGCCCATGGCGAATCCCTTGATGATCTGCCCGATGTATACATGGACGATGGACGTGCCGAGAGCGTAGAACAAAGTCTCGACAACGGAAGCGGCGATGCAGAAGAACAGAGTCTTGACGAGGCCGAACCGCGAGATCACCCTGCGGCTGACGATCAGCGCAGGGACTTCACAGCAAGCCGAGAGGCACATGAAAATGCCGAAGGAGATGCTGCTGTATCCGTGCTCGTTGAGCATGTAAATGAAATAGGTGTTCTTCCAGTTGCCGGGAATGGTGTTGACAACGGTGTACAGCAGGTAGATCGCGATCCAGTAGTTGAAAATGCGCCGGAAGGGCATGTCGCGGAAGCGGACCTTCGGCGCCTTTACCCGGTCGTCCGCGCCGGGATCGGGCAGGCTCAGCGCCAGCAGGATGGCAGGAACGGCGAAGAGGAAATAGAGCAGATAGACGGACGAGACGGGCTGCGTGGCCAGAATGCGAGTGTAGGCGATGCCCATGACCGCGTAGCCGATGGACGCCCACATGCGCACGGAGCCATAGGAAACGCCGATGTCGCTGTTATCAACGCGAACCAGCCACAGCTCCATCATATTGTTGGCGGGGCCTGTGAACATGGAGGAGAGGGCAAGACAGACGATCATCAGGATATACAGCGGCGCACCGACCTGCGAAGCGAACGGAACGGCTGCCAGCAGCACGGCGGCAAGGCTCAGACACAATGCAAAGCAGATCCGCGGAGGCGGATCTTGTCGGAGATCGCGCCCCAGATCGGCGGAGCGATGATGTTGGCGATCGTGGAAAGAGACGAAATGATCCCGATGCGGCCGACGCTGACGCCCAGCGACTGAAGGAAGACCGTGCGGTAACCGTCCGACGCGATGCAGGCGTTGTATAATATTTCCGCCAAAGACAACCGAAGGCGTATGGCAGACGGGGTTGCGGTTGATTTCTTCTTCATTGTCCGATCCGGCGCTCTTCTTTTCTCTCTGTGATGCGGTTTACTGTGATTGGGCAGAGAACAGTATAGCACAAAAACCGCTGCAGAAAAATGCAGATGTCGCATTTTTCGCGGAAGATCGAGCGATAGAAAAAGAGGTACCGATCTCTGATCGGCACCTCTTGCTTTATGCTGTTTTTGGGTCGATGCGTTAGATGACCTTGATCGTCACGGAATCGATCTTTCCGTTCTGCGTTTTCACTGCGACGATGGTCGTCCCTTTTTCAATGGCAGTCACGAGGCCGTTCTGGTCGACCG
>JAUMYC010000385.1 GCA_030528845.1 Eubacteriales bacterium | reverse complement strand
ACTTAAAGGAAAGACCAACGACGATATAGGAAATCATGGAGGGCCAGTAAAAAATCGCCCGGAAGATGCCCTTCATGCGGATTGGCAGAATCATGAGCATGGCCAGCAGCAGCGGGACAAACACGATCAGAGGCAGCGTAAGCAGTGAGAACTTCCATGTACGCCAGAAGGACGCCCAGAAGCGGCTGTCTCCGGCCATCTTGACATAGTTGGCGATGCCGATAAAGTTTGGCGTGCCGATTCCCTTAAAATCCGTCAAAGAATAATACAAACCCATTACAGCCGGAACTGCGATGAACAGCACAAAAATGAGCAGATTTGGCAGGATCAGCGCATAGGGAAAAATTCGCATCTCCAGCGATGCGATGCCTTTTCCCGTTCTTTTTTTGTTCACGCGATACGTCACCCCTTCAGAAAATACATCGATCGGCTAAGAGGGGCGGCGCTGCGCTTACGCGCTCGCAGCGTCGCCCCGGTTATGGAATCAGAAATGGAACGTTATTGACAGGATCAGAAGAGCTCTGCCGCCAGCGCGTCGACTTCTTCAACCAGCTCCTCAGCGGTGAGGGAGCCGGCGACGACTTCGTACATGCCTTCAGTGAGGGTCGTGCCGATCTTGGCAGCCAGGCCCGGGAAGCCCCAGTCGCCCGCAGCAGCTTCAACGGTGTTCGCCAGCTCGTTGGCGAAGATCGCGAAGTACTCGGAACCGAAGGAGTAATTCAGCTCAGCATTGTCAAGACGCGGGCTGATGAACAGGGACTCTTCGCAGTACTGCTTGTTCGCTTCCTGACCGGTGACCCAAACGATGAAGTCAACGGCTTCCTGCTCAACGCCGGTGCCGGCGCACGCAGCCAGCTGCTTGCCGCCCGGGACGGAGGAACGGTTCTTCTCGATCGGGCAGTAGGTGACGCCCCACTCGAAGTCCTTGATGTTGTCGCGGTAGTTGGTCAGCATCCAGTTGCCGGACAGATGCACGGCGACCTGACCAGAGCGGAACAGGTTGTTCGGGTCTTCGCCGCCCAGCCAGGTGGACTTGGGCACGATGCCTTCGTCAAACAGGGACTTGGTCAGGTTGATCGCCGCGATGGCTTCCGGAGAATTGAACGCCGGGCCTTCTGGGGTCACGAAACGGCCGCCGAACTCGTAAAGGATGGTGGACCAGCGGTGAGACGGATTGTCGATGACCAGACCGTACTGCACGCCGCCCTTTTCCATGACGGTCTTCACGCCCGCAACGAACTCGTCCCAGGTCCAGATGTCGTCCGGAGAGGTCGGGACAGCGACGCCCGCCTTATCAAACGCGGTCTTGTTGTAGATCATGCCGTTGGCCGTCACGTCGGTGGGCAGCGCGCAGATCTTGCCGTTGAGCACGAAGTAGCTCTGGATGGAGGACATGAACTGAGCGAGGAGCGCGTCCTTGTCTTCCACGTAATCGCCGATGTCGACGTACGCTTCGTTGACGTTGCTGGTGATGCCTTCGGTGGTGCGCACCAGTGCGGGCGGCTCGCCGCCGGCAACGGACATCATGATCTTCTGGGACATGTCTTCAAACGGGACTTCCAGCAGGTTGATCTTGATGCCGGGGTTCAGACCTTCATACTCGGCAATCAGCTTGAGCATAGCATCGGTCTCGGCGCCGTCCGAGAACCAGAGCATATCAAGCGTCTTGACATCGTCCGCCATGGCAGCGGCCGGAATCAGGAGCATGAGAACCAACAGGATACTCAGGAACTTTTTCATGGATTTGACCTCCTATGATTTTATTGCTGATTTGATTATAATGCACAATGAATTGTGTTTAAACTTGAACATTTT
>JAUMYC010000118.1:2320-7643 GCA_030528845.1 Eubacteriales bacterium | reverse complement strand
GTATGTATTTTTGCAGGAACAAGAGACGCTGTATGCGCCGGAACAGAAGCCGTTTGCCGCGGGAAACATCGCCGCGCAGGGCGCAGAGGGCCTCCTTCAGGGGGTGCAAGGTGCAGAGGAGAGAAGTTTTCGGGTAAAATAACGATGAAATGCGTTAAAAAAGGCAGGAGATGGGCAGAAAACGATTGCAAATTGCTCTTGGTTATGTTATACTAAACAAGCTGTTTAGTTGGAATTACAGGAGGTTGTATTCATGTCTGCCGTACTCATTCTTGTTAATATTCTTCTCGCTCTTGTCGCGCTCGTGCTGATTGTGTCCGTCCTCGCGCAGGAAGGCACCCGTCAGGGCCTCGGCGCCATCACCGGCGGCGCGGAAACTTTCTTTGGCAAGAACAAGGCCAAGAGCATCGAGGGTAAGCTGGAGATGATCACCAAGATCGGCGCTGCTGCGTTTATCGTGCTCGCCATCGTTTCCACCATGATCACTTCTGCCCTGAACCCGGCCGAGACCCCCAATTATCATATCCATGAGGATGGCACCATCCATTACGAAGAAACCGAAACGGAAGGCACCGAGACCACCGAAGGCACTGTCGAAGAAGAGCATGACCACGACCACGATCATGAGACCGAGGGCGAAGCTGCTCAGACGGAGACGACCGGCGAAGCCGAAACTGATGCGGATGCCGAGACCTCTGCCGAAGGTGAATCCGAAGAAGCCTGACCTATTTCTGCCTGTACGAGCCGACGGTTTTCCGTCGGCTTTTTTCGTACTCCTGCCTTGCGGCGGGAAGAAACCTTTTGCCTGAGAAGGGAGGCGACGCAAATGCATGCATTACCACTGGAAGAACTGGTCGAGCTGCTGAAAAATCGACCGAGAGCTGAGGACGCGCAGTTTATCAGTCAGAAGGCCGGCGTCCGCATGGAAGAACTGGAAGGGATCCTGCAGGAAGGGCTGGAAAGCGCGGCGATCGTGCGCACGAGCAAAGGGCGCTATACCACGCCGGAACAGGCCGGCCTCGTCGTTTGCCGGGTCACAGTCGGCGGTTCACTGCTCTTTGGCAGGCCGCTGGACGAGGAACTGCGGCGCGAGCTGCACGGAGACATCCGCCTGGATATGGAAGAGGAAAGTGCATGGCCGGACGATACCGTGCTCGTGCGCATTACGGAGAAGGGAGAACGCGCGCGCGGCACGCTGGTTTCCATCGCAAAACGTGCGCATGAGACGATCGCAGCAACGCTGGTCGTGCCTCCCGTCGAACCGGAGCGGCGCAAAACAGCCCGCGCGCGCAGACGGCCGCACAGGCCGAGGTTTGCGCCGGAGATCGTCGCCGTACCGGAGGACAGCCGCATCCGCGACAGGATCGTTATCGACGGCCTGCCCGCCGACGCGCACAACGGCGACGTCGTCATCGTACGGCTCACCCGCTATCCGCAGAAAGGCGTTTCTGCGAGGGGATTTATCCTGGAAGTGATCGGCGACGCGGATGACGCGCGGACTGCGCTCAAGGCCATCGCCGCTTCGCACGGCTTCAGCCGTCTCTTCAGCGATGAAGCGGCGCAGGAGGCCGGGAATATGCCCGAAAATGTCAGCGAGAGCGACATGGCGGACCGACGCGATCTGCGCGGCCTGACGCTCTTTACCATCGACGGCGCGGACGCGCAGGATTTCGACGACGCTGTCTCTCTGGAAAAGACGGAGGACGGCTGGCTGCTGGGCGTGCATATCGCCGACGTATCGCATTACGTTTTGCCGGGCAGCGCCATCGAAAAAGAAGCCTTTTCACGCACGACGTCGGTTTATCTGCCGGGAATGACTTTCCCGATGCTGCCGGAAGCGCTTTCCAACCGCCTCTGCTCGCTCATGCCGAACGAAAACCGGCTTGCGCTGAGTTGCATGATGCGCATGCAGGGCGCGAAGGTCGTGGAATATGAGATCTTCCCGAGCGTGATCCGCTCCTGCGCAAGACTCGTCTACAGCGATGTCAACGCCATGTTCCGTGGCGAGGAGAACGACGTGCCGGAGCAGCTGCAGAGCATTTTGGATGATATGCGCAGCCTCGCGCACACGATCCGCCGGGCGCGTGAAAACCGCGGCGCGATCGAATTCGACCTGCCCGAGCCGGATTTTAAGCTCGACGAACAGGGAGAACCTCTGCATGTCCAGGCGCGCGAGCGCTGGGAAGCGGAAATGCTCATCGAGGATTTTATGCTGACGGCAAACGAGACCGTCGCAAAATACACGCGTGAGGCCGAGATCCCCATCCCGTATCGCGTTCATGAGCCGCCGGATCCGGACACGATCGCAGAGCTTGGGCGTTACTTGGAGAGCATGGAGGTCCCCGCGAAGGTTCCTGCCACGCCTGCGCCCGCGCAGCTGCGCAAAGTCCTTGAGCTGGTGAAGGGGAAGCCGGAGGAGAGCGCACTCAATACTGCGATCCTGCGCGCGATGCGCAAGGCGGAATACGGCCCGATGCCGCACGGGCATTTCGCGCTGGCCGCGAGGGATTATTGCCATTTCACCTCGCCCATCCGCCGCTATCCCGACCTGACCGTGCATCGCGTCGTCAAGAGCTATCTGCGCGGCGAATGCAACGGAGAATGGCTCACGCGCTGGACGAGCGCCATGCCGGAGATCGCCTCGCACTGCTCGCATGGAGAATATGCCGCGGTGCTGGCCGAGCGCGAAGCGGACGACCGCATGCGCGCTCGCTATATGGCGCGGCACATCGGCGAGAAATTCGAAGGCGTGGTCACAGGCGCCACGCAGACGAGCCTGTTTGTCGGCCTGCCGAACACAGCCGAAGGCCGCATCCCTGTCTGGACGCTGGACGAACCCTATGCCTATGTGGAGGATATGCGCTGCCTGATGGGTGAGTATTCCCGCAAGATGATCCGCATCGGCCAGAAGGTCGAGGTGCGTCTCGAGCGCGTGGAAGAGCGGGAAGGCTATATCGAATTCCGCCTTTGGCAGCTCATCGAAGAATAGGGCAAATTACGCAAATTCGGTAAAATATTCTTGAAAACGCCAGTACTTTTTGGTATTCTATAGACAGAGCATGGGAGGAAAGCCTGCCGTGCAATAGCTTGGAATGAGGTGTTTCCAATGAGCGAGAAAATCAAGGTTGCCATCATCGGCTGCGGTACCATCGCGACCAGCGCGCATATGCCCGGCTATAAGGCGAATGCGGATATCGCACAGGTGAAGTATTTCTGCGACATCATTCCCGAGCGCGCGGTAAAGCTGCGCGACGCCTATGGCTCCGGCGAAGTCGTTGTGGACTATCACGACATCCTCGACGATCCGGAGATCACCTGTGTCTCCGTGTGCACGCCGAACTATGTGCATGCGCCCATCGCGATCGACTTCCTCCGCCACGGCAAGCATGTCCTGTGCGAAAAGCCCGCCGCGATCACCGCGGACAAGGCGCTGGAAATGAAAAAAGCCGCCGATGAGACAGGTAATACCCTCAATATCGGCGTGTGCAACCGCTTCAAGAACGATATCATCAAAGTGCAGGAGATCATCGAATCCGGCGAACTGGGCGATATTTATCACGTTTATTGCTCCTTCCGCGCGTTCCGTTCCATCCCCGGCCTCGGCGGCCCCTTCACGACCAAGTCCATGGCCGGCGGCGGCGCGCTGATCGACTGGGGCGTTCACTTCCTGGATCTGATCATGTACTGCATCAACCAGCCCAAGGTGAAGACGGTCTCCGCGGAATGCTACTCCATCCTCGGCAAGGAGATGGAAGGCTACACCTACACCAGCATGTGGGCCGGCCCGCCGGATTACAGCGGAACCTACGACGTCGAAGAATTCTGCACCGGCCTGATCCGCACCGAAGGCCCGTCCATCACCATGAACGGCGCATGGGCGCAGAACATCTTTGAAGACGCTATGTTCATCGAATTCCTCGGCACCAAGGGCGGCATCAAGCTCAACTACTATGGCGGCTTCACTATCTACGGCACCAAGAACGGCATGCTGACCGAGACGAAGATCTCTCAGCAGCCGAACAATATGTATGACGACGAGATCCGCGATTTCCTGATCAAAGCGCCGCAGGGCATCAAGACCAAGGCAAACATCGACAACGCGCTGATCACCTCGCAGCTGATGGAGCAGATCTATCAGTCCGCGCAGGAGCACAGGGAACTGGTCGTCGGCTGATCGACAATCCAATAAAAAAAGCCTCCGGAGAGCGATTTCTCCGGGGGCTTTTTTGTATTTATTATAGGTGTGCTCAGCGGGAGATCTCGTCCATGAGCTCCCAATAGGCTGCGTCGAGCATCTCTGCGGGGTCCGCCTCGGCAAAGAGCACGTTTTGCACGGTCTCGTTGCGCAGGCGCTGGAAGGTGGAGCTCCACACGGCGCGCGGCATGCCCGTGCCGTAGGCCACGCAGGCGTTGCGGGCGGCGTTGTCCGGGTCAAGGGCCACGAACTCGTCCTCAAGGGACTTCAGCACGACCGGCACGTTCAGATCCTGCGCGCGCTTGAGGATGCTTTCCTGCGAAAGCGCGAAGGAAATGAAGCGGAAGGCGGCCTCGGGCTGCTCGCAGTCCGTGGAGATGAAGAGCATGTTGCAGCCGCAGAAGGTGCCGTTCACGCCGTTGTTGGGAGGCAGCGCAACGCCGATCTTGCCCGCATACGCCGGATCCTTGAGCATCGCGCTCAGCTCGGCGTTGTTGATCAGACACATCGCGGCGTTTCCGCGCAGGAAGGGGTTGTTCTGGTTGTTGTCATAGGGGATGTTCACTTCGGACAGGAAGCTCTGCAGGAATTCGAACGCCTCGACCTGCTCTTCGCTGCCCAGCACAGGCTCGCCGTTTTCGTCCATAAAGACGCCGCCGTTGCCGTAGACAAACACGTCATATTCGACCATGTTGCCGCCGCTGGAGGGGAACGCAAAACCGGCCTGCGTGATCTCTCCGGAATCATCCTTCACGGTCAGTGCGCGGGCGTATTCGGCCAGCTCTTCCCAAGTGGTCGGAGGCGCGGCCGGGTCGAGCCCCGCGGCCTCGAAAAGATCCTTGCGATAGGCAAAGACATAGGGCGTGACGGAATAGCCAAGGCCGTAGATATTGCCGTTGTAGGTCCCGTTGGCCAGAACCGCTTCCAGAATATCATCCTTGCCTTCCCATGTTTCGAAATACTCGTCGATCGCCATATACTGCCCCTGCTCCACGCGGGAGGCGACGGAGAGGATGCCGTGGCCGATGATGTCCGGCCCGATGCCTGCGTCAAAGAGGCTGTTGAGCTTGGTGTCCATGTCGCTGCCGATGGCCGCGTCGTCATATTCGATCTTGATGTCCGGGTTGG
>JAUMYC010000118.1:0-2310 GCA_030528845.1 Eubacteriales bacterium | reverse complement strand
TCGATGATGGCGAGCCAATAGTTCTTTTCGGGTTCATCGTTGCCGATGCGCTGGAAGGTGAGGGTGATCTGCTCGCCTTCGGCCATGCCGACGGGTAGAGCGCACAGCAGCAGCGCGATGGTCAGAAGCCATGCGAAGGTCTTTTTCATTTGTCCTGCCTCCTTGTGTTGTTTCTTGAAAGGATGAACTTACAGATGCTGTCTGCCTTCGAGCAGCTGCCTGTCGAGCCATCCTTTTCCGATAAAGGGGTCTTCGTGGGCGGTGAGCTCTGCGTGCAGAGCCCTGCGCATCTGCGCGATACGCTCTGCAAAGCAGGCCTCGCCGATGCGGTTTTCGATCTCGCCCGGGTCTGTAGAGAGATCGTAGAATTCGTCGATGTCGGTCATGTTCCAGACGTATTTACAGCGTCCGTCGGTGATCATGCGCGAGCAGTACAGCCCGAACTGCTGGCCGTTGGCGGAGGACGTGATGTATTCCCGGCGCTCCGTGTCCTCTTCTGCGCGCAGCGGAAGCGGCCTTCCGTGCGCGCGTGGGTTTGCGGGAAGGGACAGTACGCGCCGGATCGTCGCCTCCGTATCCAGACAACCGGAGACGAGCGCGTCGCTTTCGTAGTGCGCATGCCCCGGAGCCTTGACGAGCAGCGGGATGCGCGTCACGTCGTCAAAGAGGACATAGTGCTTGTCCAGCATCCTGTGACTGCCGCACATGTCTCCGTGATCGGAGGTGAAGACGATCATGGTGTCCTCCCAGAGGCCCGCCTCGCGGATCGCCCGGAGGATCATGCCGATACTGTCGTCGAGCTGGCTGATCATGGCGAAATAGCGGGCGACCATGGGGGAGAGCTCTTCCCACGCGCAGCCGTCCAGCCCCCAGTTGATCGCCTGCTGCCTCTGGCAGTAGGGCTTATTGCGGAAGGGGTCGTCAAAGCCGTCCCAAGGGGCGATGGAGGCGGGATCGTACATGGAGGAGAAGGGCGCGGAAGGCTGACAGGGAAGGTGCGGGATGCCCCAATCTACCCAGATGTGAAAGGGATCTCCCGTTCGGGCGTATTCGCGGATCTTTTCGGCGGCCTGCGCAGCGAGCCAGTGCGTCTGGCTGTCTTCTACGGCGATCGGGCTTTCGCAGCCGAGCCAGCCGCCCGTCATCCTGACGTCCGGGTATTTTTCGTCCAGCAGCCGCTTGTGTCCATCCCAGGAGATCACGTCCGTATAGCCGAAGTCCTGCGGGCCGTATTCCGGCGAACAATGCCATTTGCCAAGATACGCCCCTTTGTAGCCTCGCTCACGCAGCTGCTCGGGCCATGTCCCGCCCGGGCAGATCGTCTTCGTGGAGAAGAAGTCGTAATTCCAGAAGGCGCCGATCGCGTCCGGATGCCGACCGCTGAGCAGAGACTGCCGCACGGGCGCGCAGACGGGCATGGGCGTGTAGGCGCTGCGATAGACGGCGCTTTCCGCCGCCAGTTCGTCTATGTTCGGCGTGCGCACGCCGTATCGATTGCCCGCATAGAGACAATCCGCGCGGAACTGGTCGGCCAGAAGAAAGACGAGGTTGGTCTTTTTCAATGTGATACACTTCCATGGCCGGCCGCCCGAAGGAGGGCGGCCGGCAAAAAATCGATGTTTCTTATCTTAATAGATGAAGGAGACGTCGCCGTGGATGGCCGGGAGCTTGTGCGGCACGATCAGCTCACCGCCGTTTTCATAGCTCTGCATCGCCGCAAAGGTGTATTCCAGAGTGGCCAGCGCGTCGCGGCCGCTCGCGCGCACGTTTTCGGGATGCACCTTGTTCGTGAGATCCTCCAGCCATGCGCCGATGCGGTTCGGGAAGGTGGAATCGAAGCTGGAAACGCCGTAATCGGTGGTAACGGGAGCCGGAGTGGCCATGGAGCCCGCGCCGTTTCCGTTGGCGGGGTCCCAGATGTGCAGTTTCTCAACGCAGTTTTCGATGGCAAAGGTGGAACGGGTGCCGCAGTGCTCATAGCTCCACCAGCCGCCGTAGCCGAACATGGCGTCGCCGCGCTGGGAGATGAGATAGCCCACGCCGCCGTTGGCAAACTTGACGTGAATGGAATTGATGGAAAGCATCGGATCTTCCGCAGTGCGGCGGAAGCCGGGGCGATCCATAAACGCCTGCACGGCCACGATATCGCCGCAGAAATAGCGCATGACGGAGAAGGGATGCGCGCAGAAGGCCTTGACGTGGGAATAGGGGGTCATCCAGCGGGGGCTCATGCGGCCGCCATAGGAGCCCTCGGTGCCGTTGAAGCCGACCTTGTGAATGCAGTAGACCAGCTCGCCCACCTTGCCGTCC
>JAUMYC010000384.1 GCA_030528845.1 Eubacteriales bacterium | reverse complement strand
CAAGCGCCCGGTCCGCTGATCCGACAGCAGATGCGGATCAATGGCGAAAGCCTTCCGCTTCCTCCATTACGCGCGACCGGCGCAAGCGCCCGGTCCGCTGATCCGACAGCAGACGCGGATCAATGGCGAAAGCCTTCCGCTTCCTCCATTACGCGCGACCGGCGCAAGCGCCCGGTCCGCTGATCCTTTACCTACCTTAATAAAACAAAAGGAGCGAACAGGCATGTTCATCAAAACTCTTCCCGGCGAAAAATTCTGGGGCGGCCATGTCGCCGCCGGCATCCACATGCCCTACAAGACCGGCGCGCAGGACGACCTCGGCGCGACGACCTACGACAACCAGACCAACTACCTCCTCCTGAGCAACATGGGCCGCGTGATCTGGTCGGACAGCGCGTTCCGCTTTGCCATCGCCGAGGACGGCGTTGCGCTCGACGGCGAGAACATCCGCAGCGAGATCGTCGGCACGACCCTGCGCGAGGCCGGCGTCTGGGCCAACAGGAATATCTACGCCCCCAAGGGCGGCCTCCCGCCCAAGGAGTTCTTCTCCAAGCCGCAGTTCAACACGTGGATCGAGCTGATCTACGACCAGAACCAGCAGGACATCCTGCGCTACGCCCAGACCGTGTACGATTCCGGCTATCCGCACGGCGTTCTGATGATCGACGACAACTGGCAGGAGGACTACGGCGTCTGGCGCTTCCATGAAGGCCGTTTTTCCGACCCGAAGGCCATGATGGACAAGCTGCACGAGCTCGGCTTCAAGGTGATGCTCTGGGTCGTGCCGTTCGTCTCTCCGGACTGCGCCACCTTCCGCATGCTGGAGAAAAAGGGCGCGTTCGTCAAAACGAAGAGCGGCGAGACACACATCGCCCACTGGTGGAACGGCTACAGCGCCGTGCTGGATCTGAGCAATCCCGTCGCGTGGGATTGGTTCCATGCGCAGCTGGACGCGCTGCAGGCAGAATACGGCGTGGACGGCTTCAAATTCGACGCGGGCGGCCCGCAGTATTATCCGGAAGACTGCCTGTACCACAAGGAGGGCATGTGGGGCGACAGGCAGACCCAGCTCTTTTGCGAATTCGCCGCGCAGTATCCCTACAACGAGCTGCGCGAGACCATCAACCAGCCGCAGCTGCCCTGCTGCGAGCGCCTGTGCGACAAGGCGCATTCCTGGGACAGGCAGGGTCTGAACACTCTCGTTCCCAATTCCCTCGCGCAGAGCCTGATGGGCTATCAATTCATCTGCCCGGATATGATCGGCGGCGGCGAGTATTCCGTCTTCTTCGGCGGCAACCCGCGCCTGGACCGCGAGCTGATCGTGCGCATGGCGCAGGCGAGCGCGCTGCTGCCCATGATGCAGTTCTCCCTCGCCCCGTGGCGCGTGCTGAACGAGGAAATGAACGGCTATTGCTTCGAAGCCGCCCTGCTGCACGAAAAATTCGGCGATATCATTTACGACGCGGTGCGGAAGGCCTGCGAGGACGGCGAGGCCGTGCTGCAGTCCATGGAATACGCCTATCCGCACAAGGGCTACGCGGAGGTTTCCGATCAGTTCCTGCTCGGCGGAAAATATCTGGTCGCGCCGGTATACAAAAAGGACGAATACACGCGCGACGTCGTGCTGCCGGAGGGGCTCTGGCGCGCCGACGACGGCAAGGAATATGCCGGCGGCTGCACTGTGACGGTCGATGCGCCGCTGAGCCGCCTGCCCTGGTTCGAAAAGCTGTGATGCTGATTCGTGGGGATTGGCGGGGGACCCTTTTCTTTTGAAAAAGAAAATGGTCCCCCCCACCCCTCCGAAAAGAAACCATTTTGGCGACGG
>JAUMYC010000383.1 GCA_030528845.1 Eubacteriales bacterium | reverse complement strand
CCAGCATCATAAACGACATGACGATCTGCATGGCATAGGAGGAGAACACCACCATACCCCTCCATTCTATACTGAGGTGAAACACATTGTGAAATATCCGCCATGATCTCTTAACCGGAAACGCGGCCGGGTTTAGTTTCAGTTTCGATTCCGCCGTTATCATGGCAATGTACATTCCGGAAGGAGGCATACCCTTGGCAAATTGCAGCCGTTCTCTGGGCATCGACGTCGGCTCGACGACGATCAAGATCGTCCTCACCGAGCATGGCCGGGTGCTTGCGGAGCGCTATGAACGTCATCTGGCCCGCATCCGCCCGTCCGTGCTGGCTATCCTCGGCGAATATTCCGACCTGCTCCGTCAGGAGCCGTTTACCGCAGCCATCTCCGGCTCGGCGGGGCTGGGGCTTGCGCAGAGCGCATCGATCCCCTTCGTTCAGGAGGTGTACGCCACCGGCGAGGCGGTGCGGCGGCTGTCCCCGGATACCGGCACGATCATCGAACTGGGCGGCGAGGACGCCAAGGTCATCTTCCGCAAGGGCGGCTTGGACGAGCGCATGAACGGCGCCTGCGCGGGCGGCACCGGCGCGTTTATCGACCAAATGGCCGCGCTGCTCAATATGACGGTGGACGAAATGGACAAGGCCAGCCTGCAGGCGAAGAAGATCTATCCCATCGCCTCCCGCTGCGGCGTTTTCGCCAAGACGGACATCCAGCCGCTGCTCAATCAGGGCGCAGCCAAGGCGGACGTCGCCGCGAGCATCTATCAGGCCGTCGTCAACCAGACCATCGTCGGGCTCATTCAGGGGCGCAAGATCGAAGAAAAGGTCATGTTCCTTGGCGGCCCGCTGCATTACTGCAAGGGGCTGCGCCTGCGCTTTTGCGAAACGCTGCATCTGACCGAGGAAACGGCGCAGTTTCCCGAATACGACCGCTTTGCCGTCGCCCTCGGAGCCGCGATCTACGCTGAGCAGAGCAGCAGCCAAACGACCTATGACGACCTCGTGCAGCGCATTCGGGACAGCGCTTCCTCGGACGAACGAAAAGCCGCCGCGCTGGCCCCGCTGTTTTCCTCCGAGGAAGAATATCGCCTCTTCCGGGAGCGCCATGCAAAGGCATCCGTGCCGTCCGCAGATATCAGCGCCTATTCCGGGCGGGCGTGGCTGGGCATCGACAGCGGCAGCACCACGACCAAGCTGACCCTGATCGCAGAAGACCGCTCCCTCCTGTATTCCTATTACAGCCCGAACGAAGGCGACCCCGTCGCCCTGATCCGGGAGCAGCTCGCCCTGCTCTATCGGCTCTGCGCCGACCGCATCAAAATCTGCGGCTGCACGGTCACCGGCTATGGCGAGGAGCTGATCCGACACGCCTTCCATGCCGACGCCGGCATCGTTGAGACCATCGCCCATTATACCGCCGCACGATATTTCCGGCCCGAGGTCGATTTCATCCTCGACATCGGCGGACAGGACATCAAATGCTTCCGCATCCGCAGCGGAGCCATCGACAGCATCATGCTCAACGAGGCCTGCTCCTCCGGCTGCGGCTCCTTCATCGAAGCCTTCGCAAGATCCATGAAATACGAAGTGACGGAATTTGCGCGGCTCGGTCTGCAGGCCAAAGCGCCCGTCAACCTCGGCTCCCGCTGCACGGTCTTCATGAATTCGACGGTCAAGCAGGCGCAGAAGGATGGCGCGTCCATCGAAGATATCTCCGCCGGGCTCTCCATCAGCGTGGTAAAAAACGCCCTGTACAAGGTCATCCGCGCCGTTTCTCCCGAAGAACTGGGCCTCTGCATCGTCGTGCAGGGCGGCACCTTCCTGAACGACGC
>JAUMYC010000117.1 GCA_030528845.1 Eubacteriales bacterium | reverse complement strand
GGGTTGATGCGGACGATGGCGCGGCCGATGGTGGTCTTGCCGGAGCCGGATTCGCCGACCAGAGAGAAGGTCTCGCCCTTGTAGATCTCGAAGTTGACGTCCTTCACGGCCACGAACTTCTTCTTGCCGGAGCCGAAGGTGACTTCGAGGTTCTTGACCTCGAGGATCGTCTCGCGCTTCGGGTCGTCGTGCGGATGCTTGACCTGCACGTTCGAAGTGTCGCCGTCGATATGCTGGCGGCTGAGGCGGCGGATGGTGTCCGGCTGCTCGAGCATGGGAGCGCGCGGGTCCATCAGCCAGGTCTTAGCCTGATGGGTCGGGGTCACGTCAAAGAGCGGCGGCTCCTCGAGGAAGTCGATGAAGAGCGCGTTGTGGTTGCGGGGAGCGAAGGCGTCGCCCACGACCTTGTTGAACAGGTTCGGCGGGGTGCCGTCGATGGCGGGCAGCTTCTCGCCCTTGATGCCCAGCTGCGGCAGAGCGCTCAGCAGCGCCCAGCTGTAGGGATGCCAGGAATCGAAGAAGATCTCGTCGACCATGCCGATCTCGACGATCTGGCCGGCGTACATGACGGCCACGCGGTCGGCAACGTTCGCTACAACGCCCAGATCGTGGGTGATGTAGATGATGGTCATGTGCTGCTCCTTCTGGAGCTTGCGGATCAGGTCGAGGATCTGCGCCTGAATGGTCACGTCCAGAGCGGTGGTGGGCTCGTCGCAGATGAGGATCTGCGGACGGCAGGCCACGGCGATGGCGATGACGACGCGCTGGCGCATGCCGCCGGAGAACTCATGCGGATACTGGTTGTAGCGGCGCTCCGGGTCCGGAATGCCGACCACGCCGAGCATGCGGATGGCCTCCGCCTTGGCGGCGGCGCCGTGCAGGCCCTGGTGTAGCTCGATGGCTTCCTGAATCTGATGGCCGATCTTCTTGAGCGGGTTCAGGCTGGTCATCGGGTCCTGCGTGACCATGGCGATCTTCTTGCCGCGGATGGTGCGCCATTCCTTTTCGGTGGAGAAGGAGGCGAGGTCGCGGCCATCATACATGATCGTGCCGTTGGTGATGGAGCCGTTTTTGTCCAGCATGCCGACGAAGCACTTGGTGAACACGGACTTGCCGGAGCCGGATTCGCCGACGATGGCCAGAGTCTCGCCTTCATAGAGCTCCAGAGAGCAGCGGCGGATGGCGGTCAGCTTCTTGCCGCGCAGAGTGAACTGCACTTCCACGTCCTTTGCGGAGAGGATGGGCGGCGAACTGAGGATCTGCTTTGCGCGCTCGTCGAAATCGATCGACGCCGCCGCAGACTTTGTGTTTTTGCGGATTTCTGCAGTCATAGATTCGCCCCTCCTTTACACATGGTTGCGCGGGTCGCAAGCGTCGGAGATCGCGTTGCCCACGAGATAGAACGTGATGGTGATAACGGAAACGATGGACGCCGGGAAGATGAGCAGATAGGGATAATCCAGGAAGTAGGACCTTGCGTTGCGCAGCAGGATGCCCAGAGAAGGCATAGAGATGTCCATCAGGCCCAGATAGGTCAGCGTGGTCTCGTAGGAGATGGTGCCCGGGATGGCCAGAGCCAGCCTGAGGATGATGACGCTGACGAGGTAAGGCAGGATGTTCTTGATCAGGATGCGCCATACGCCGGTGCCGAGGCAGCGGGAGGCAAGGTTATATTCCCTGTCGCGATACATGAACACCAGGTTGCGGATGTTTCTTGCTGTGGCCAGCCAGCCGGTACCGATCAGGGCGACGGCCATGATGAAGAAGGACTTGCCGAAGAACAGCGCGATGAGGGTCATGTAGATGATGGTCGGGATGTTGTTGATGAAGGAGTACAGCTCGGTGAAGGGGCGATCCAGCCAGCGGATATAGCCCCAGAGCAGGCCGGCGATAACGCCGAGGATGATCTGACCGGCAGCAACGGAGGAGGCCATGATGATGGAGGTGCGGGTGGCATACCAGACCTGAGACCAGAAGTCGCGGCCGAGGTTATCGGTGCCGAACCAGTACTCCGAATTCGGGCTGATGAACATCAGGTTCGGGTCGGTACGCAGGTTGTACACGTCGAACTTGGAGATGGCGCCGGCCACGAAGGTGAAGATGAACAGGGCGAAGAAGATCAGCAGCATGATAACGGCGGCCTTCTTCTTCAGGAAGTTGTGCCAGACGCTCTTCCAGTAGGAATAGTTGGAATAACCGGTGCGCTCGGCGTTCTGCGGCTGATACTTCACGCGGGAGAACAGCTGCTTTTCCGGCATGGTGGAGCGGGCCTGCGCGTGCACGCGGCCGCGGTTATATTCCTTTTCCGTGTTGGTATCGACAGCGCTCCTGTCGATATCGGTATCGATCATTACCTGAGCTTCCACGCCGCCGACGAATTCATCGGCAACGGAGGAAGTGGTATTGGTGCGGATCGTGCTTTCAGACATTAGCGGGTGCCTCCCTTCCCGGTCAGCTGGATCCTCGGGTCAAGGATACCAAGGAACAGGTCGCCCAGGAACAGGCCGAATACGCCGAGAGACGCGTACAGCATGATCAGCGCCTGAACGAGGTTTGTGTCATACTTGGAGATGGAGTCCGTCAGCAGCGGGCCCATGCCGGGGATGGCGAAGAAGCGCTCGATCAGCAGAGAGCCGCCGACGGTGGTCAGGATGGACTGCGGCAGGAACTGCGCCATAGGCAGGAACGCGTTCTTCATAACATGGCGGAACATGACCTGACCGTCGGAGAGGCCCTTGAGCTTGGCCAGACGGATGTAGTCCTTGTTCAGCTCGTCGACCATGTAGCGGCGCATCCAGAGCATATAGCCCGCGATGGAGCCGATGGAAAGGCAGACGATGGGCAGAATGGAGGATTCAAACGGCTTTCGCATGGAGTACATACTGGGCAGCCCCAATACTCTCGCGCCGAATATCAATATGAGTGAATACGATACAAGGCCGGGAACAGCGTTTACGAAGACCGTGTAGGCGGTGCCGATGTTGTCGAAGATACCGTCCTTGAAGCGGGCCTGGAAGATACCGATGACAACGCCGACGACCAGCGATATGCCAAGGGCGATCAGGCCGAGCCTCATGGATACGGCGAACTTGTCGCCGATGACGTCTACAACGGGTTTGCCGTTCATGATACGGCGGGATTCGCCGAGGTCGCCTTCGAGGAAAATGTTTTTGAAGTAGCGGCCGAGCTGCACAAACGGGTTGTCCAGAAGACCGGCGGCCTTGAGCATGTCGTTTTTCTGTTCATCGGTGAATTTGATCAGCTGTTCTTCCGTGAAATAGTAATCCGTGGGCATCAGGCGCAGAAGCAGGAAAACAACCGAAACGACCAAGAGAATAGTCAGCATCGATTGAAAAAATCTCTTTGTGATGTACCTGAGCATTCTTCCCATCCTCCTTTTTTATTATAGGGGGCGCCGTCGTATAGTGGTCAGCGAACATCATGCACACTAACCGCTATGCGATGACGTCCTGTTTAATAATTGCGAACCGGTCTTCCTTTCGGAAGACCGGCCGCATCGAAATCCTTCGGTACGTTCAGATCACCCTTGCGAGCTCTCTTCCCCACCGATTATTTCATTTGTCCTGAATTACTTGGCGTTGTATTCTTCAATGATGGCCGCGTAATCATCGGAGGTGTAGAGCTCGAGCTTGGTTTCCCAGTTGACCCAGCGGTTGGACTGGATGCCGTAGGCGGCGAAGGGCTTGGAGTAATCGTTGACGCCGGTCAGGCTCCAGGAGATGTTGTAGCTCCACGGAATCGCGATGGCGTGGTTGATGAAGTACGCTTCAGCCTTGGCGAAAGCAGCCAGACGGGCATCGATATCATCGGTGATCGCAGCAGCTTCTTCAACGAGAGCGGTGAACTCTTCGAGGGTGGCGATCAGCTCGGGATCGGTGGCATCGTTGGTGTTCTCCCAGTAGACGGCATAGTACGCGTTGTCATCGCCGTAGGTTTCCTGGCCCATGAAGTTGATCGGATCGCCGAAGTCAGCGCCCCAGCCGGAGATGGAGATGGAGTGCTTCCTCGGGTTACGGACTTCCTGAGTGGAGGAGGAGACGTAGGTGCAGATGTTCAGCTGCACGAAGTCGTCGCCCATGGTGTCGGAGATGGACTGCTTCCAAACGGTAGCGGTGTCCATGGAGGTCTGGTTGGAGCCGGAGATGTAGTAGTCGATCATGACCGGGAAGGTGACGCCTTCAGCGGTCAGCTCTTCGATGGCCTTGGCCTTGTACTCGGCAGCCAGCTCGGGCTGGAAGCGCTCGTACTGCTCATAGTTGTAGTGATAGCCGATTTCGTCGTGCACGAGGTCGACGTAATCCCTGCCGTCAGAGGTGGTGGAAACGCCATGAGCGGTGTACGCCAGGTTCTGGCACTTGAGCGGGTTGATGAAGTTGGTGCGGCCGAGGTACGGGACCGGATCCAGACCGTACAGCAGAGCCAGACGGAAGTTTTCGTTGGCAATGGCCTTGTTCCAGTTGTCGTCCGGAGTCACGCCGTCAGCCTGGTTCTTGTTGTAGTTGAAGCGGATGGAGTAGGAGTACTTGTCGCGACGGCCCTCGACCAGATAGTCGTGGAACTCGTTGGACTCGTTGCTGTAGATGGAGCTCAGGTTGGACTGGCTCAGAGTGACGGCGTCGATCTCGCCGGTCTGGAAGTACTGGAAGGCGACGTCGCCGGATTCAACGGCCTTGATGATGACGCTGTTGAAGCGGGAGACGTTGGCGGCATTCCAATAGTTGGGGTTCGGGGTGAAGATCTTTTCGTTGCCATGCACGAAAGAGGTGCAGATGTAGGGGCCGGAGTACCAGAGGGTCTCGGGGGTAACAGCGTAGTAGCCGTCCACGCCGATCTCTTCGATCAGGGCAGCGGAGAGCGGATACAGGCAGTTGTAGGTGGCCAGAGTCGGGAAGTAGGCGAACTTGTCAAGGCAGGTGTACACGAGGGTGTAATCGTCCTTGGCGTCGCAGCCGACCATGATGTCGAACACTTCCAGCTTCAGAGCCTTGGCTTCGTCAGCGGTGAGGGGGGTCTTGTCGATGCCGTACTTTTCGCAGACAGCTTCGAAAGCGGCGATCTCGTCGGCCTCGGCGTCAGCGCCGTAGCCCTTGGTGTAGGTGTAGTAGTCCTCGGCGCCCACGATCATGGTGATGGGCATGGAGGTGTTGGCGGCGTCGTTCTTGTGGAAGTTGAGGATCCACTCAAGACCGGTCATCCAGTCAACAGCAGTAACGTTGGCCTTCACTTCGCCGGCCTGGTTGGTCCAGGTCATGCCCTCGTTGAGGATGAAGGTCCAGGTCTGGCCGCCGTCTTCGGAGCTCCACTCCTTGGCAGCGTTGCCGACCAGGTTGCCGTAGGGATCGTTGGTCAGCAGACCGTCGATGGCATTGGTCAGGTAGTTGAGGTCGGCGGCGTTCTGGGAGTACAGGATGTTCCAGGTCTCCATTTCGCCGGCGGTGGTGATGTAGGTACGATAATCGGTGATCTCAGCAGCATTGGCAGAAACCATGCTACCCAGAGCGAGCATCAGCACCAGCACGAGAGAAAGCAGCTTCTTCATGGGGTTTGCCTCCTTGTTTTTGTTGAAAGCCCGATTTCCTTTGCGGCTCGAACTTTCTGATGGCGATGATTATACACAAGTTAAGTCCGTTCGTCAAGAGAAAATGAATGTAAAATACAAAAAATAAACAATTACTCTCAATTTTCTTGCTGTACAGGCCCTTTTTCTGCAGGAAATGCCCGTTAAGCGCGTCATTACGGCGTAAATTTGTCCGTTTCGCCCGCTTTGCCGCGCCCTGTCCATTGCTTTTTGCGCCATTTTCTGTATAATAAACGGGAGGCGGTGATGCGATTTGAAAGAAAAATTCCGGAAATATGCCAGCAAGACGCTGGTCCGGCCTTGCATCTATATGACGGTGACCCGTTTTCTCTTTGGTCTTGTCTTCGTCCTGCTCTTTGATCGTTTTCTCGGCGGCAAGACGGTGGTCAACATGCGTATGTACGGCTTTACGTTCGTCGGCGTGTTCTTCGCCCTCCTTGCGTGGATCGCCTATCTGCGCTTCGACGGCCTGCGCCTGCCCAAGCTTTTCATGAAGCGGCTGCATTATAAGAAGAAACCGGAGCGCTCCTACGGCGATATGATCGATTATGTCGAAGAAGAGCCCGTTTCCTTCGACGAGCTGCTCGACGAGGAGAAGGACATCTGCTGCTTCATAGCCGATATGATCTGCTGCGTTTTGTTCGTGGTGCTCTCCTTCCTCTGAGCCCGACGCGCAAGGATACGCCTGCGCTCTGCCCGTTATGCCTGCGCGCCTGCCCTTCTCCGGGAGGCGCGCTCCTTTTCTCTTTTCGGAGTTTCTTCCTTATAATATAGAGCTGTTTTTCAAAACACCATCCGTTCAAAAAGCCGAAAGGTTCAAAAACAAACCATGAAGAATTTTGATCGATCCGAAATGCTGCACAAAGCGTTCCTCGCAGCCTTCCCCCGCACGATCCCCATCCTCACGGGATTTCTCTTCCTCGGCGCGTCCTACGGCGTGTACATGCGCGTGAACGGTTTTTCCGCGTGGTATCCGCTGGCCATGAGCGTCACGATCTTCGGCGGCTCGCTGGAATTCGTCGCCGTGGCCATGCTCATGGGGACCTTTGCCCCGCTGCAGACTCTGCTGACCACGCTCATGATCCAGGCGCGCCATCTCTTCTACGGCGTAGCCATGCTGGAAAAATACCGCGGCATCGGCAAAAAGAAGCTCTACTGCATCTTCGCCCTGTGCGACGAGACCTTTTCCATCAACTGCACCGCCGACGTCCCCGCAGACGTGGACCGCGGCTGGTTTTATTTCTTCGTTTCCCTGCTCAATCAGCTCTACTGGATCAGCGGCGCGACCCTCGGCGGGCTGCTCGGCTCGTTCCTTCATTTTAATACCGCCGGGCTCGATTTCGTCATGACCGCCATGTTCGTCGTCATCTTCCTCGAACAATGGCTCAAGGATAAGCAGCATTATTCCGCGCTGATCGGCCTTCTCTGCGCCGTCGTCTGCCGCATCTTCTTCGGCGCGGATTCCTTTCTTATCCCGACTATGGTCTGTATCGTCGTCCTGCTGACGGCGCTGCGCAGGCCGATCACGCAGAAGGAGGTGCAGGAATGAGCGTTCCGCAGCATATCATCACCATCGCCATCTGCGTCTTCGGCACCCTCTGCACGCGCTTTCTGCCCTTTGTCCTCTTTTCCGGCAAGGAAAAAGGCGGCAGGCAGCAGCTTCCTTCCTATATTGTCTATCTCGGCCGGGCGCTGCCTGCGGCCATTTTCGGCATGCTCGTGGTCTATTGCCTGAAGAATTCCAACGTCCTCACCGGCAGCCACGGCATTCCGGAGCTCATCGCCATCGCCGTCACCATCCTGCTGCACCTCCGGAAAAGGCAGATGCTGCTCTCCATCGCCGCGGGCACGGTCTGCTATATGCTGCTGGTGCAGTTCGTCTTTCTGTAAAACCGACCGGATTTTGTATTGCTGAAAATAAAAGCACGGCCCGGAGCGAGGATGCTCCGGGCCGTTTGCATATAATTCCCGCCAAACAGACCGTATTCTGTTTTATTTTCTGGTGAAGAGGATCTCCTCGTGGCCCCCGTCCGGGGAAACAACACTGCCGAGCAGCGCGGGCCGCGCACTTGCCGAGCG
>JAUMYC010000382.1 GCA_030528845.1 Eubacteriales bacterium | reverse complement strand
CGGCAGCTGCCGCCCGATGCATTCCCGCAGGTATGCCGCCGCGCCGGGCGCTTTGCCCGCCGTGGAGACGGAGACCGTCAGATCGCCGCGCGCGATCAAAGACGGGAAGGCAAACGTACAAAGGCGCGGCTGATCCACCACATTGATCATCACGCCGTGCGCCGCGCAGAGGGCGGCCGTCCGCTCCGCTTCCTGCGCGTCAAGATCGCCCGCGATGACAAAGACCGGCTTGTCCGCCAGATCCTGCGGCGTCAGCGCTTTGAGATGCACCAGCTGCGCGCCGAAGGGCGCAAGCCGCTCCGCCTTCTCGCGGATCTGCGGACCGTCGCCCACCAGAAAGACGCGCCTGCCCGCCAGATTCACGCACATCGGAAAGTAGCCCATCGTTCAGTTCTCCTCACAGTAGTACTTGTCGCCGCGCTCCGTATGCACCCGGCCAATGCGCACGCCGAACGTCCGCTCGATCTCGCGGGAATCATACACCGCCTGCGGCGTATCCCGGATCACGATTTCGCCCTGATTCATCAGGATTACCTGATCGGCGGCCTCCAGCGCATGGGGCAGGTCGTGGATGATCATCACCACGGTCTTGCCCTGCGCGGCAAGGCGCTTCGCTTCCTTCATCATCTGCAGCTGATGGCGGATATCCAGATAGGTCGTCGGCTCGTCGAGCAGGATCACCGGCGTCTGCTGCGCCAGCGCCATGGCGATATACACCTTCTGGCGCTGACCGCCGGAAAGCTGGTTCACGTTTTCATCCGCCAGATGCGCAACGCCCATCTGCTCCATCGCCTGCAGGGCGATCTCCTCGTCCTGCGGGCGGTACTTTCTGGGATAGCTCAGATACGGGAAACGCCCGTGCAGCACCAGCCGCTTCGCGGCGATATCCGGAATCTGGCGGTTCTGGGCAAGGTACGCCGCGCGCTGCGCCAGGAGCCTGGGTTCCATGCCCGTAAGGCGCTCGCCGTCAAGCGTCACGCAGCCCGACTGCGTGGGAATCAGCCCGCAGATCGACTTGAGCAGCGTCGACTTGCCGCAGCCGTTCGGGCCGAGAATCACCGTCAGCGCGCCGGAGGGAATGGACACATTCACATGGCGCAGCACCCGCTTGCCGGGATAACCGGCGCACAAATCACGGATTTCAAGCATGACTGCGCCCTCCTTTCCGGCCAAGCAGCAGCACGAGGAAGAACGGTCCGCCGATGACGGAGAGCAGAATGCCCACCGGCAGCTCATAGGGCGCAAAGAGCACGCGGGAAACCACGTCGCAGACCGTCACAAAGCCAGCGCCCAGCAGCGCGCTCATGGGCACCCAGTGCCTGCACTGCGCGCCGACCAGCCGCCGCGCAATATGCGGCACCAGAAGCCCCACAAAGCCCAGAAGACCGGCAAAGCTCACCGACGCGCCCGCCAGCAGCGCCGCCAGCAGCAGGAAGATCGTGCGCAGCTTTTTGACCGGCATACCAAGGCTCTGCGCCGTCTCCTCGCCAAGGGCGAGCACGTCCATCTCGTTGCACAGCGTCAGTACCGCAGCAAGCGCCAGCACGATCAGCACGCCGGCGGGAATCAGCCGCGTCATGGCGACGGAGGAAAAGCCGCCCACGCGGAACTCGCCGCTGAGCATCGCCGCCTCCGGCACAAGCGTCGTCACAGCGTCGCGGAAGGCGCCCAGAATGCTGTTCATCGCCACGCCCGAGAGAATGACCGTCGTGCGCGACGCGCCCGTCCTGCGGCCCAGCAGCACCACAGAGAGCACCGCGATCATTGCGCCGCCGAATGCAGACAGCGCGATCGTCCAGCCCGAGAGCACGCCCAGCGCGCAGCACAGCGTCACG
>JAUMYC010000116.1 GCA_030528845.1 Eubacteriales bacterium | reverse complement strand
CCGAAGGCGAGGTTGTAATCCCACGGGAGCATGGACAGCCGCCCGTCCTCCTCGTACAGATAGTAATTATGGATCATGCTGCCGGTGTAGCTGTCGCCGTTCACGACGAAATTATGCACCACAAAATAGCGCAGCACCGCGTCGATATCCAGTGTTTCCTCCAGCGCCTCGCCCGCGCCGAGCGAACGCAGCGCGCCGATGAGTCGCTCCTGATCCTCGGAAGTGATCTCCGTCTTCGCGCTGGAGAAGATCTCGGAATAGCTCTCCGGTTCGTCGTCGATATAGCGCAGCAGCGCCGCCGAGGAGCTCATGCCGCCTCCGTGTCCGCCCTGCCGGTCTCTTTCGAACGAGGCCGGTTGCTCTTGCTGCTCTTCGGCTCTCCCGGCCATGAAATCCTCCATATCAAAATCCTTACCGTTGCCGCGTCCGCCGCCCATCTCCGTGCTGTCCGGCTTATACAGTTCCCCATAATCCGCGCCGAAATTGCGCCGCAGGAAGGCCTCCTCGATGCTCTCCACCGCCAGATACAGGCCCCAGTCCTCGCCGTTGACGGTGATATAGGCATAGCTGCACAGCGGAGCCGCAGCATCAAATTCGCCCATCATGCGGTAGGTGATGTAATCCTTCATCATGGTCGCATCCTGAATGAGGTTGTTCAGGCAGAGCTTGTCCAGCCCGAAATAGCTCAGCGCGTTGTCGTATTGATCGAATTCGATCTTGAAGCTGTAGCGGTCGCTGTCCATGGAGGAGACGGAGCGCAGCGAGGTGTTCCCCTTTGCGCGGATGCCGACCACGCCGCATTGATGCCCGTCGATCGTCACGCTGCACGGGGCGTACTCCTCGTCCTCGCAGCCCGCGATAAAGCCGTCCCAGTCGTCCATCACGATGTCGATGGTATGCACGCGGGAGGTGTCAAAGAGCTTCTGCTCATAGCCCTGCGCGGAGACGGCAGGCTCCACGCCCATCGCTTCGCCGCAGAGAAACGCGATCATCAGCGCAAAGGAACACGCGAGCGCGGCAAGGCAGATTCTGTCGATATGCTTATGGGTAGACATGTCCTGCCTCCTATCCCATGTAATCGCCGTTGTAGCTTACCAGCACGGCGCTCTGCACGCCCGGGAGCTCGGCGAGTTCGTTGACAAAATCCGTATTTTCGCTGCGCAGGCGGATCTCCAGATCAAGTTCCACCGCTCCCTTCTGCACGGTCTTGCTCTTGACGGTGCAGCGGCGGACGTGCTGCTCCAGAAAGAGGCGCGCACGCTGTTCGCTCTCGTGATCCTCGCAGCGGAGGACCGCGATATACGGATCGGCGGAAGATTTTCTATTCACGAACACCAGCAGCACCACGCCGATGATCACGCTGCCCACGAGCGCGAGCGGGATCAGCCCGGCGGCCAGCACGATGCCCGCCGCGATCGACCAGAACAAAAAGGCGATGTCCAGCGGTTCCTTGATGGCCGTGCGGAAGCGCACGATGGACAGCGCGCCGACCATGCCCAGAGAGAGCACGACGTTGCTCGTGACTGCGAGGATGACAAGCGTTGAGATCATCGTCAGCGCGATGAGCGTGACGCCGAAGCTCGAGGAATACATCACGCCCGAATAGGTCTTTTTGTAGACGAGGAAGATGAACAGGCCGACCCCGAAGGCCAGCGCAAGGGCGATCCCCATGTCCAAAAAGGACACGCTCGCCGCATTTTCAAGGAAACTGGAGCGAAAGACATCGTTAAAGCTCATGATCGTTTTCTCCTTTTCTGTCTGCTTTATCTTCAGCCGTACACGCGGCATGCGGCATATTTGGAATACGCCTGCGCCCTGCGCCCGCGCAGCTGAACGGCGTCGCGGATGATCGAGGGCAAAAATTCGTCCCACTTCACCTCTAAGAGGATCGGATCGCCCTGCACGGGGACCGTCGGACGATCAAAATCCAGAAACTCCGTGCAGCGCAGGCCCGTGCGGATGTCCCGGTCAATGGTCACGCGCACATTGCCGGGCGCATAGACGAACGGCTCGCGCGTGTATTCGACGATGGTCGCCGGACGCAGGCGTTCGCTGCGCATCCTGCTGAGCAGTTCCTGCAAGAGCGCGGGCGCGCCCTCGTCCGGCAGCTGCGCGCTCCCCCGGCTCAGCGCAAGCGCCTGCTGCTGTGTGAGTGCGCAGGAGCTCTTTGCACAAAGCCCGCCGCGCTTGCTCTTTTTCTCCAACCGGATCAGCGAGAGGTCTTCGTTATAGCATCGGATGCGGAATTTGTCGCGCCGATCCACGCCGTCGAGTTTCTCGCGCAGCGCCCTGTCCGAGGGCGTATCAAAATAGAGACTGCGCACGCGATAACTCCCCTCCGCGGAGTGCGGATCGATCGAAGCGACCGCACGGAGCCTGTTTCGCAGCAGCCTCGCGTCCATGCGGTCGATCTCGATCTTCCATTCATGTCTGTACTGCACTTCCCCTGCACACTTCCTTTCCCTGCGCCCGTCTCTTACGCGCATGGGCAGATTGTAGCGCCGCCGACTGAACGCTTGCTGAAAAGCACGCCGAAAAACTGTAAACGAACGGTGAACAGCCGTCTTTCAGCATTGCTTCAGTTCCGAGTTTTACTATATTATAGAAAATATCTGAACAAGGCGGGGATTATGCAATGAAGATCCTGATCGTGGAAGACGAACGGATTTTGGCAGATACGCTGCGTGAGCTGTTGGAAGCAAAGGGCTTTGAGGCGCACGCCGTATACGATGGAATCGAGGGGCGGGAATACGCTCTGCTGGGCGTATACGACCTGCTCATTCTGGATGTGATGATGCCCGGGCTGGACGGCTACCGGCTCACGCGCGAGGTGCGCGCCGCGCGCTGCTCCACGCCCATCCTCATGCTCACGGCGCGCGGCGAGCTGGAAGACCGCATCGAAGGCCTCAACGCCGGGGCGGATTATTATCTGACCAAGCCCTTTGACACGCGCGAGCTGCTCGCCTGCATCAACGCGCTGCTGCGCAGGCAGGGCGGGCAGGTGGACGAGATGCGCTACGGCAACACCGCGCTGGACCTGAGCTCCGCCATGCTCCTGTGCGGGGAGAGACGCGTGCGGCTCTCGGCGCGGGAGTTCGATATCATGCGCATGCTGCTCAACTCCGGCGAGCGCAACCTGCCCAAGGAGGTCATCCTCTCCCGCGTGTGGGGCTACGATTCCAACGCCGTGGAAAACCATGTGGAGGTCTACGTCGGCTTTCTGCGCAAGAAACTCGCCGGCATCGGCTCGAACGTGCGCATTGAGAGCGTGCGCCGGCTGGGATATCATCTGGAGGTGGCCCGGGAATGATCAAACGGCTGCGGCTGTATTTCATCCTCATCAATATGAGCATCGTGACGATCATGCTGTGCGTCATTTTCGGCGTCGTGCTCTACAGCACGCAGGACGGTCTGGAACGGCAGAGCCTGCATATGATGCAGAGCTTTTCCGACGAGCGAACGCCGCGGGAACGCCCGGAGATGAAGCCGGAGGGAATGCGCCAGCCCGTGCTGATGCTGCAGCTCGACCCGGACGGCGCGCTCGTCGTGCCGGAGGGAGAAGAGTACGCAGAGGAAAACAAGGAATACCTCGAGCAGCTCGCCCGGCTCGCCTCCTCCACTGAGCAGCCCACGGGCGTATTGCCCGAGCACGACCTGCGCTTCCTTCGCGCGCAGGGGCCGCACGGGCAGAAGCTGCTCTTCGCGGATATTACTCTCGAGCGCAGCGCCATGGAGACTCTGCTGCGCAACAGCCTGCTCGTGGGCGCGGCGAGCTTCTTTCTCTTTCTGCTCATCAGCATTTTCCTCTCGCGCTGGGTCGTGCGCCCGGTGGAGCGCGCATGGGAGCAGCAGCGCCGCTTTGTCGCGGATGCTTCCCATGAGCTGAAGACGCCGCTGACCGTGATCACCACCAACGCAGAAATGCTCGGCGACCCGGCCTGCACACCCGGGCGAGCGGCGGAATATGCCGGGAACATCCTCACGATGGCGCGGCAGATGCGCATGCTCACCTACAGCCTGCTCGACCTCGCGCGCGTGGACAACGGCGCCGCCCGCGCGAATATGGAGCGCTGCGACCTGAGCGCACTCGTCGCGCAGGCTCTCCTGCCCTTTGAGCCCGTCTTTTTTGAGAAGGGACTGGAGCTGTCCTCGCAGATCGAACCGAGCCTCTTGATCCACGCGAGCAGCAGCCACTTGAACCAGACCGTGGAGATCCTGCTGGACAACGCGCAGAAGTATTCCGACGCGCAGGGCGAGGTGCGCGTGACGCTGCAGCGCAGAGGGCGCTATGCCCTGCTGCGCGTGGCAAACCCCGGCCCGGCCATCGAACCGCAGGAGCTCAAAAACGTCTTCAAGCGCTTCTATCGCTCCAGCGAGGCGCGCACGCGGGACGGCAGCTACGGACTTGGCCTGTCCATCGCGCAAAGCATCGTGCAGGAGCATCGCGGGCGGATCTGGGCCGAGAGCGCGGACGGGATCAACACATTCTCCGTGCTGCTCCCCCTCTGCAAGCGCAGCCGGGAACAGCATGCCGCTTCGCAAAGGGGCGCGGGCCAAGAGTAGCCCGTGCCTCTTTTTTCGTTCGCCAAACAGTCCTGCGGCTAAAATATATTCCTTTTTGCCGGGCAGAGCTCTTGAAAAGCAGCACGATCCGGTATATAATGAATGGTTGGAATTGGACAGATTCTCTAAAGAACCCAACGCCAAGACGATGTTTATATAGGAGGGGAACGCCATGCGCAATAGACTGAACCACATTCTCGCCGCCCTGTGCATCCTCGCGCTGCTCTGCTGCGGCGCGGCCGCTCTTGCGGAAGAGGAGGTCATCTTCACCGAAGAATACACGGACAGCTACAGCCCCTACAGGATCACGTATGTGATCGGGGAATATAAAAACGTCCGGATCAAAGCCATGAGCGCCGACGGCCCGGCCGTCATCTCGATCCCTCTGCATGCAGAGTATAACGGCGAGAGATATACCGTGGTCGGCGTCCACAGCTCCTTTTCGGGCTCTCCCAACGCCAACCAGATCGGCTATATCAAAAACTACGCCGCGATCGATCGGGGCACCTTCAACGCGCCCGTATACAACTTCGGCGCCATTATCGGCGGCACGTTCCGCGACACCGTGACCAACGGCGGCGGCATCACCGGCGGCACGTTCAACGACATCGTGAGCAACATGGACGTCATCTCCGGCGGCACGTTCAACGCGACCGTGAGCAACAACGCCGGCGGCACCATCTCCGGCGGCAAATTCACCAAAAGAGTGCTCGACAACGGCGGCGTCATCGCGCCCGACGCAAAGTTTACGCACAGCGTAAACGGCACAGACGCGGCGCTGACTTTCGGCGGCAACCTGATCGAACAGCTCAACGCGGCCGACGGCAATTCCTCTTCGGCTGTCCGCTGGTATGCGGGCGATGCGCTCGTGGAAGCCGGCGACACGGCGGACATTCGCTATACCGCGTATACCTCTTCCTCCCCCGCTGCCTATGACATCGGCACGCGCCGCGCCGAGCACGGCGAAGTCTTGGCAGACAAGACCTCCGCTTCCGAAGGCGAGGTCGTCACGCTTATTCTCTCTCCGGCAGACGGCTACCATCTCTCCTCCCTCACCGTCACGAATATGGACGACGCAGAGGAAGATGTCATGGTGACGGGCCCGCATGCCGACGATACCTATTCCTTCGTCATGCCCGCGCATTCTGTCACCGTTACCGCAGCTTTTGCGCAGACGACGGCCCCCGTCTATGAGATCACCGTCAACCGCACTGTGAACGGCACGCTTGACGCGCATGTCGAAAATGCCGCCGCAGGCACCGAGATCATACTGACCGTCGACCCGGACGAAAACTATCAGCAGGCCTCCCTCACCGTCACGAAAACGGCTGCCGCGAGGGCAAGGGTTGTCACGACGGTGGAGGGCAACACCTTCATCATGCCCGATCACGATGTGACCGTCAGCGCCACGTTTGCGCTGCTGAGCGGCGACGGCTGGAATCTGGCCGTGGACGAATCCGGCGATACCTATATGAACATCACCGGGGCTTTGTCCTCCCTGCCCACGGACGACGACCTTGATTACAGCGACGTTTCGTACATTCAGATCGACGTCGGCGGCTCTGTTTCCGACGGCGAATTCCACCACGACGTTGTAAACAAAGGCTCCATTACCGGCGGCACGTTCGGCAAGCTCGTGAAAAACAGCGGCGTCATCAAGGGCAGCGCCGTGTTTGCCGAGGGCTCCTGGGTAAAGAACTACGGCTCCATCGAAGGCGGCACGTTCCGTGATCAGGTGGACAACACGAAAAACGCCAAGATCTCCGGCGGCGCATTTGAGAACGTCGTCATGAACCGCGAGGGCGAGATCTCCGGCGGCGTGTTCTACGACCTTGTGACCAACTCCGACGGCGCCATCAAGGGCGGCACGTTCCACGGCGAGCTCGCCTGCCTGTACGGCACCGTCTCCGCAGGCACGTTCCACGGCGAAGTGTACAGCATGGGCGGCGTCATCTCCGGCGGCTCGTTCACCCACAGCGCCGAGGACGCGGTGCAGAACTTCGGCACTGTCACCGGCGGCTCGTTCAACTGCGAAGTGGAAAACTCCGGCCTCATCTCCGGCGGCTCGTTCAGCGGCGCCAATGCCGACGTGGACAACAACATCGGCGGCGCCATCGAAGGCGGCACGTTCGGCTGCGAAGTGGAAAACGAAGGCGGAGCCATCACGGGCGGCACGTTCCACGGCATCCGCAACGAAAGCGGCACTGTTCAGGCCGCATCCGGCAAGGCGCTCCTGTGCCTGGAGGGCGTGTACGATTTCGATCCGACGCAGTATGTCCCCGAGGTCGGCTACGGCATCACCCAAAGTGATGACGGCACATACGCCGTCGCCCATGTCTGCTACGGCGAGTATGTCTACAACAACGACGCCACCTGCACCGCCGACGGCACCGAGACCCGTACCTGTCCCTGCGGAGAGACCGACACGCGCACCGCTGTCGGCACTGCAGGCCACGATTATCAGCGCGACGTCGCGCGCGACGTCGCCCCGACCTGCACTGCAGACGGCCTTGAGGCGTACACCTGCGCCCGCTGCGGCGGCACGCAGGATCAAGTCCTGCCCGCTGCGCACAGCGTGCTCGTTACCCCCGGCAAGGCTCCGACCTGCACCGAGACCGGACTGACCGAAGGCAAAGTCTGCACGGCGTGCGGCCATGTCTTCAGCGAACAGAGGGTGCTTGACGTCATCCCTCACGAAGCGGCGATTCTCCCCATGGTCATCCCCACCTGCAGCGCGACCGGCCTGACGGAAGGAAGCGTGTGCGGGGTGTGCGGGCTCGTGCTTGAGGAACAGCGCGTGATCCCCAAGGAACCGCACGCGGCAGTCGTGTTTATGGATATTGAGCCGACTTGCTCCGAATTCGGCATGAAGGGCGGCATGGCGTGCTCCGTCTGCGGCGAGGTGCTCGCTGCGGGCGAGGTCGTTGAAAAGCTGCCGCACAGCGAGGTCGTTGTGCCGGGCAAGAAGGCGACCTGCACGGAAGCGGGTTTGACGGATGGCAAGGTGTGCGCTGTGTGCGGCGAGGTGCTCGTCGAACAGAAGGTCATCGGCAAGCTGCTGCACATTGAAAAGATCGTTCCCGGTAAGGCGGCGACCTGCACCGAGGCCGGACTGACCGCAGGCAAGGTCTGCGCTGTCTGCGGCGAGGTGCTCGCGGAACAGAAGGTCATCGGC
>JAUMYC010000381.1 GCA_030528845.1 Eubacteriales bacterium | reverse complement strand
TTCCATCAGCTCGGGACGGGCAGAAAGGCCCAGATAGTTATTGGCGCACATATTGAGAACGCCGCTCGCCGCGGTGGTATCGATACGGGCGCGCTGGGGAGTTGTGATGATGCGCTCTTCCCGCCAGGTACCGGCCTCGCGGATGGCATCAAGTTCCTGTGTAATCGCCTGCAGTGCGGATTTCATAGGAATCGTCCTCCTGAAACACATGACATTCTGCGCGTATTATATCACGAAAGGCGTGGTGTGAAAAGGCGTGATTTTTGCTGCGCACCGCGCGAAACGGGCGATGAAGCACAAAATGGGGTTTGTGTTTTTTGTGCAGATATGTTATGATAAAATATAAGAAAAAACAGGCAAAACGCCTGTGTCCGGCGCGGCACAGGCGACAAAAGAAGACCACAATGACATACGGAGGAATGATATGTACAAGACGTCTGTAATCACGGACGAGATCTCCCAGGATATCCGCGTGGCGGCGCAGATGGCCCGGGAATACGGGCTTGATGCGCTGGAAATCCGATCGGTCAACGAGCGCAATCCGTTCTTCATGACCAAGGAGGATATCCTCGGGGTCAAGCATACGGCGGAGGAATTCGGTCTGAAGATCTGCGGCGTCAGTTCGCCGCTGTTCAAGTGCAGCATTGATGACCTGACGACGACGCAGGCGCATGTGGATGCGTTCAGGCGGATGATGGACACGATGGCGCTCTGGGATACGAAGATTATCCGCGGTTTTCCGTTCTTCAACCTCAACGACGGCGAGAAGCGCTTTGGAGAGGTCGTCGACAAGTTTGAGCCGATTATCCGCATGGCGAAGGATGCGGGCGTGACGGTGGTGATCGAGTCTGAGCCGAGCGTGTATACGGCCAACATCGAATCGCTGATCCGCTTCCTGCGCCTGATTGACGATCCGTGCGTTCAGGCGGTGTATGATCCGGGCAACGAGATCGTGGATGTGGGCACGCCGCCGCCGTATCCGGACGGCTATGAAAAGCTGAAGCCCTATATCCGCCATGTGCATGTGAAGGATATCCTGCGCGTGCCGGGCAGCTTTGTGCCGGCGATGCTGGGCGAAGGTTCGGTGGATTTTGACGGCATCTTCAAGCGCCTCAAGCAGGAATTTGACGGCTATGTATCGGTGGAGACGCACTACCGCATCAGGACCAATGTCTCCGAGGAGGATCTGGTGCATCCGCAGGGATCGTCCTTCTCAAACGGCGGCTATGAAGCTACGCAGGCGTATCTCAACGTCCTGCGCGACAGATATCATTGGATGGAGAGATGAATATGAGCAAGAAAGTACGTTTCGGTCTGATCGGCTGCGGCGCGATCGCCAAGTTCCATGCGAAGTCCATCGGCGAAATTGAGGGCGCTGAGCTCGTCGCCGCGTTTGATCCGTACAAGCCGGGCCTTGAAAAGTTTGTCGCCGAGTATGGCGTGAAGGGCTATGACACGCTGGAGGCGCTGCTGGCTGATCCCGATGTGGATGCGGTGAGCATCTGCACGCCCAGCGGCCTGCACACCAGCCAGGCTGTGGCGGCGATGAAGGCCGGCAAGCATGTCGTATGCGAAAAGCCCATGAGCCTGACCCTTGAGGAGGCGGATGCGCTGATTGCGGCGGAGAAGGAGACCGGCATGAAGGTCTGCATCATCTCCCAGTATCGCTTCGCGGCCTCCACGCAGGAGGTCAAGCGCGCTATCGACGCCGGCGCGCTGGGCCGCATCACCCATGCGAGCCTGTCCATGCGCTACTACCGCAGCAACGATTACTACAACTCCGGCGCGTGGCGCGCGACCAAGGCGATGGACGGCGGCGGCGCGCTGATGAATCAGGGCATT
>JAUMYC010000380.1 GCA_030528845.1 Eubacteriales bacterium | reverse complement strand
TCTTCTTCCGTCCATGCATCCAGCGCGCTGCACTCCGCCTCAAACAGACGCCCGACCGTCCGGTTCAGATAGTCCCTGCCCTTTTCGGTGAGGCGGAGGCGCTTGGCGCGGCCCCGGTCGTTCTCCAGATACAGGATCCCGTCCGCTTCCAGCTTGCGCAGCGCGGAGTTGATGGTCTGCTTGCTGACGCCGCTCTCGCTGCACACCTCATGCAGCAGACAGCCGTCGCCTTTATAAAGCAGCATATACAATACGACCATCGCGCTGTCGGACATGGATAGCTTCAGCGCGGCTTGATGATACAGGGCGTTCAGGTCGCCTGTCAGGCAGTTGATGCGATGAAATTTTTCGTGATGGTTGACGGGCATATTAGGCACCTCCGGGTACGAAATCATACATGCGGATTATAGTACGATTTCGTACAAGAGTCGAGAGGAAGCGGCCGATACTATACATATTCGGTAGATAAACTGTGCGGATATCTTTAATAATGGAAGCAAATGTGTTATACTATTAACACATGGCTTACACAGCCGTGCGGAAGGACGGAAATGAAGATGAGTACGAAAGCATATAACTGCCCGTGCTGTGGCGCGCCGCTGAGCTACGGCGCGCAGAGCGGCAAGCTGGAATGCGCCTCGTGCGGCAATCAATTCGACATCGAGGCGATGGATGCGATCGCCGTGGAAGATAACGGCAAAAAGGTGCAGTTCGAAAGCGCCGCCGAGAGCTTCGGCGCATCCGAGACGCAGCAGATGCATGCATATATCTGCCGGAGCTGCGGCGCGGAGCTGATGACCGAGAGCACGACGACGGCGACGGAATGCCCCTATTGCGGCAGCCCCACCGTTCTGCCGGACAGGATCGCCGGCGGCGTGCGCCCGGAAAAGGTCGTTCCCTTCAAGGTGACGAAGGAAGAGGCGCAGAAGCAGTTTGAGGAATACTTTAAGGGGAAGATGCTGCTGCCGAACGTATTTTTGCATTCGCGCAACCGCATCTCCGAGATGCGCAAGCTCTATGTGCCCTATTGGCTCTTCGACTGCGACGCGGAGGCGCGCATCCACTTCAACGCGGAAAAGCACCGCACCGAGCGCCACGGCGACTGGGAGATAGAACGGGTGCGCCATTACCGCGTGCTGCGCGAGGGCGAAATGTCGTTTGAGAACATCCCGGTGGACGGAAGCGAGAAGCTCGACAATAAGATCACCGAATCGCTCGAGCCCTACGACCTGAACGAGGCGGTCGCCTTTCAGCCGGCGGTGCTGGCGGGCGCCATGGCGGATCATGCCGACGTGAAGGCGGAAGCCTGCGAAGGCCGCGCGGTGGAACGCGTGGAAAACAGCATCGCCGACGCGCTGCGCGATACGGTGGTCGGCTATACCTTCGTGACGGAAACCGACAGGAACGTATGGACGGAGCAGGGCACGGCAAAGCCCGTGCTGATGCCGGTGTGGCTGATCACGACGGAGAAGGAGCAGAAGACCTACACCTTTGCCATCAACGGGCAGACGGGCAAGCTGACCTGCGACGTGCCCGCCGACGTGAAAAAGTCGATCCTCTGGGGCGGCGGCGTGTTCGCGGGCGTGCTGGGCATCGCGGCGCTGGTGCTGTTCCTGATGGAAATGCTCGAGAGCGGCACGATCCTTTTGGCGGCGATCGCGGCGCTGGTCATCGCGCTGATCGTGCTGGGCGTCCTGCGCGGGCAGCTCAAGCAGGCCGCCATGCAGGGGGCTGCAGCCAATTACATCAAGCCGGATTCGTTCCGGCTCACCGGCCATCACGATATTTTCCTCTATGAGACGACGACACGGCGCAAGATCGAGCGACAGGGTAAGAAAGATTA
>JAUMYC010000379.1:468-1844 GCA_030528845.1 Eubacteriales bacterium | reverse complement strand
GTGCCGTTCTCCCGGGCGCAGCCGCCGGTGACGGTCAGGGCTGGGATGGCGCGCGTGGCGTGGGACTATGCCGAGGGCTACGGCTCCATCGCGGCGGCGAAGCACCGCTGCAGCCGCGCGAGAAGCGACTGCAAGATGTTTGACCTCGTCCCCTACGGCGCGGCAAAGCTGCGCATGACGGAAATGCCCATGGTGAGAAGGAACCAGGGCGGCCCCGCGCCGGCCTATGAGGAGCCGGAGGAGGGCCGCACCTCGTGGCTGGCATGGCCTGAACCGGTCAGGGGCAAAGTGTGAGACGTGACGATGCAGGAAGGAGGCGGCAGGGGGATGACGACAATCCAATCCATGCTGGCTGAGCGCGGCGTGATGGGGCTGTGCAGCCGGGAAACCATGCTGGCGATGATTCAGCGCGAGGTGTACGGCATGATGCCGCCTCCGCCTGAAGAGATTTCGTTTGAGGAAGGGGAACGGAGCATCACCCCGGAAGGCGCGGCGGAGATGACGCGCGTGACTGTCCGCACGGTGATCGGCGGGAAACCGTTTGCGTTCCCCGTGATCCGCACGATGCCGGCGAAGGGCGGCAAGGTGCCGTTTTTCGTGATGATCAACTTCCGCCCGGACGTGCCGGACAAGTATCTGCCGATTGACGTGATCGCGCGGCGCGGGTTTGCGGTGCTGTCGCTGTGCTATCAGGACGTGGCGGGCGACGACGGCGACTTCACCGGCGGGCTGGCCGGGGTGCTCTTCCCGGAGGGCAGGCGCGGCGCGCACGATGCGGGCAAGATTGCCATGTGGGCATGGGCGGCGCAGCGGGTGATGGACTATGCCGTGACGCTGCCGCAGCTTGACCATGCGCGCGGCACGGTCTGCGGTCATTCACGGCTGGGAAAGACGGCGCTGCTCGCCGCGGCGTCCGATCAGCGCTTTGCCTATGCGTATTCGAACGATTCCGGCTGCTCCGGCGCGGCGCTTGCGCGGGGCACGACGGGCGAGACGGTGGCCGATATCTGCGGCAGGTTCCCCTTCTGGTTTTCGGAAAGCTATCTGAAGTACGCCGGACATGAGGCGGACATGAAGTTTGATCAGCACTGGCTGATGGCATGCATTGCGCCGCGGTATCTGATCGTCGGCAGCGCGTCGGAGGATGCGTGGGCCGATCCGGTCTCGGAGTTCCTCGGCTGCTGCGCCGCATCGCCCATGTGGCAGGCGCACGGTCTGCCGGGGCTGGTGACGGAGGACGACGTGCCCGATACGCCGCAAATGCGCTTTGACGGCTGCGTGGGGTATCATCTCCGGGAGGGCGGCCATGCCATGACGGAGGAGGACTGGCGGCGGCTGATGCACTTTGTGGAGACGCATCCTCCCCGCCGGTGACG
>JAUMYC010000379.1:0-458 GCA_030528845.1 Eubacteriales bacterium | reverse complement strand
GACGGCAAAAAGGCAAATTCGGCAAAAGAAAAGAGGGTTCGGGCAATGATGCTTGATTTTGCAACCTATCGGGACAAGGTGAAGGGCTGCTGGGTGGGCAAGAACATCGGCGGCGTGTTCGGCGAGCCGTTCGAGCTCAAGCGGCAGTGGAACGACGTGACGTTTTATACGCAGGATCTCTCGAAGGGGCCGCCGCCCAACGACGACCTCGACCTTCAAATCGTGTGGCTGACGGCGGTGGAACGATACGGCAGGCAGGTCAATGCGTCGATCCTCGGCGATTACTGGCTGAATTTCGTCACGCCCACATGGGTGGAATACGGCACCGGGAAGGCCAATCTGCGCGCCGGGATGGCGCCGCCCCTCAGCGGCAGGCTGGACAACCAGTACTGCAACTCCTGCGGATGCTTCATCCGCTCGGAGATCTGGGCCTGCCTCGCGCCCAGCAATCCGGCGCT
>JAUMYC010000115.1 GCA_030528845.1 Eubacteriales bacterium | reverse complement strand
AATGCAAAAGGCCGCGTTGTAGAGCCGGTGGGTGAGATACATATCGGAAACGATATTGTGCAGAAAATCGCTCTGCGCGATCTCCTGCGAAAAGATCACGGCTTTGAGCTGGGCGAGGTTGAGCGTGAGTGGGATGGACGTGCGCAGCAGTCCGATCGCTTCGGCAAAGCTATGCGCGGTGGCGGAGCAGATGGTGTATGCGCTGGAGGAGGACTGGCCGACCGAATGCAGGTTTGGCAGAAGCACGCTCAGCTCCAAGCCGCCTTCCTCGTTCAGATCGACGGAAAGACCGATGGCGATGGCCTGGTTTTCCGGCTGGTCCGTTTGCGTACAGCCGCACAAAAGCAGGCATACACACAGAAAACAGAGTTTAAGGCTTCGCATGCATGTTCCTCCTTTTCCATGTTTCATAGCCATACAGAATGAGCAGCGCGACTGTGACGACGACGATATTGGCAAAGACGAGCAGATCCTCTCCGTGCTTCCAGAACAGGCGCACCGGCGTCCAGAGAAGGCTCATCAGCCCGCCGAGCGCCGCGCAGAGCAGAAACGACGCCTTGGGGAGGAGCATATGCAGCGCGCAGGCAGTGCAGAAGAGAGAGTACACCGCGCTGACCAGCAAGAGCGCGTACCAGCTCAAAAGCGAGGGAAAATGCACGCTCGTGCTTCGTCCGCCGCCGGTGAGCAGGCGTTCCATGGCAAAGCTGCGGATATGCGGCGCGTCCGGGATATTGGGCGTCAGCGCGCCGTAAAAGAGCAGAAAGAGAGCTGCTGTAAGCCCGGCGATCGGCAGCGCCCGCAGCAAACGCCTGTGCGCCGCTTCGTCCGGCGGCTCTTCTCCGCAGCGCAGCAGCACCCATAGCCCGATCGGATAGAGCGCCGCATAGCCTCCGCACAGAGCCGAGCCGCGCGCGATGGGCTCGATGCCGCTGCCCAGCATCGGCGTGAGCCAGACGGGATGCAGCTGCTCCGCCTGCCAGATCATCGCGACGCCCAGCATCACCGCGACCACCCACAGGATCCCCTTTGCCAGCGCGCCGCAGGCGTTTCCTCCGCGGGAGACGATGAGCGTTACGGTGATGAGCGCAGGCAGATAAAGAAAATACAGGCTTTCGTCCGCGAAGGTCGTATAGGAGGCGCTTTCCGCCAAGGCAAAAACCCATGAGGACGCATCGAAGGAAAAGAAGGGGATAAAGAGCAGGCAAAAGAACTTCTGCAGCCGCAGGGAAGCAGGAGCGCCGCTCTTGTTTTTCTTTCGCAGAAGCGAGCCGACAAGCAGGAGCGCGGGCATGCTCAGGACCGAGCCGCCCATAGCCTCGATCCATGCCGCGTTCCCGGTGTTCTGCAGATAGACTGCGGCGGAGTACACGAGCCTGACTGCACAGGAAAGAGCGGCCAGCAATATCAGCGCGCGATGCCTCGCCAGGCGGTCAGAGGGAGTCTCGGGCAGCATGGTCAAGGGCGCTCCTTTCTCTGTCTGCGTTTGGGGAAATGGATCGGCAGACGGAAGATGAGGTCATTTTTGTTGGGCTTCCACGGCGCGGCGGGCGAAAAGAAGAGCTGCCCGAAGGAGCGCATCCCGCCCAGCCAAGCAAAGATCAGCGAGGAGAGCAGGACGACGCCGTAGAGCCCCAGTGCCGCCGCCGCAATGACCAGCATCAGCCGGATGATCTGGATCCCGATGCCCATGCTGTAATTGGGGATGGTGTAATTTCCCAGCCCTGTCAGCGCAACGATGATGACCATGATCGGACTGATGATCGAAGCGGCGACCGCAGCCTGCCCGAGGATGAGTGCGCCCACGATGCCCAGCGCGGAGCCGATCTGCGAAGGGATGCGCGTGCCGGCCTCGTTGATCAAAAAGAAGGAGAGTTCCATAATGAACACCTCGACCAGCACCGGAAAGGGCACGCTCGCACGCGTCTCGGCGATGGAGGTGAACAGGCTCGTGGGCAGGATATGCGTGTGGTACATGGAGATCGCCGCGTACAGCGCCGGAAGATAGAGGGAGACGATGATGCCCAGAAAGCGTATGATGCGGATAAAGCAGCCGTACTGCCAGCGCATGAAGCTGTCATCCGAAGAATGGATCAGGTGAAAAACGGTGACCGGCGCGATCAGGGCGTAGGGTGAGTTTTCGGAAAGGATGGCGATCTGGCCTTCCGTCAGACAGCTGGCCGTGCGGTCGGGGCGCTCGGTCTGCAGCATCTGTGGGAAAAGCGCATAGGGATGATCTTCGATCTGCTGCTGCAGCGCGCCCGTACCGCTCACATAGGGACAATCCAGCGCCAGCATGCGTCGGCGAAGCTCGTCAAGCGCAGCTTCATTCACCGTCCCTTTGAGATAAGTGATCGCAAAGCCGGTCGGCAGCTGCGTGCCAAGGTTCAGCATTTCGCAGACAAGGTCCTCGGAGCGCAGAAAGCGGCGCAGCAAAGTGATGTTGGTGCGAAGGCTCTCTGTGAAGCCCTCCTGCGGCCCGAGCACCACATTTTCGGAGATCGTTCTGCTCACGGGGCGCTTGTCATACTTGCGCATGTCAATGGCCGCGGCGGTCGCGCAGCCGTCGATGAACACCGCGCATTTTCCGGAGAGAATGTCAGCCGAAAGCTCATCAAAGTATCGATAGAGCTTGAAATCCGTCACGGCGAGATCGTTCTGTACAAAGGCGGCCAGCACGTCTCCCGAATCCGGAAAGGGCGGCGCATCGGCGGCGGCACGCAGGATAAAATCCTCGATCCGTATCGTATCGCACATGCCGTCGAGATAACACAAAAGCGCCGCGCGTCCTCCGGCCTGAAAGGAGCGCAGCTTCAGATCGGCGTTGGTCGGCAGATGAAAGGCCTCCTCCAGCGTTTTTCTGTTTTCCGGCAGATTGGCGCTCAGCTCCGCCCTCGTCGAACCCATGTGTCATCCGCTCCCTTCACAATGTCTTGAATACGGAGAGTATGCCCGTTTCCAGGAGAATGCATACCTTGCAAAACGCTGCCTTTGCGGGTATACTTTTTTATAGGAGGCTGATAATGATGTTTGTCGATCTTCATGTACATTCCGTGTATTCCGATGGCTGCCTTACTCCGCGGCAGCTCGTACAGGACGCGCTGCGCGCGCAGGTCTCGTTTCTGGCGCTGGCAGATCATAATACGACCGACGGCTGCATGGAGATGCGCCGGGAGTGCCTCGAGGCAGGCCTGCGCACCATTGACGCGGTCGAGATCGACAGTGCGTTCGCCGGAGACGATCTGCATATCCTCTCCTACGGAGCGGACGCCTCCTGCCCGGCGTTTGCCGGGCTCGTGCGCTATGCGAGGGAAATGCTGGACAAAATGAGCACGGATCTCGTGCAAAGGCTTAAAGAAGACGGCAAGCCCGTTTCGCTGAGAGAATACGACGCGTTCACAGAGCAAAAGGGGCAGGGAGGCTGGAAGGCGCTGTTTTATATTCGGGAGGCATGCGGCCTGCAGTCGATCTATGATGTGATGCCGCTCTACGACGCATACGGCGTGACCTATGTGCAGGCGGGGTTCCCGACAGCGGAGGAGGTCATCCGCACCATACACGCAGCGGGCGGGCTCGCCGTGCTCGCGCACCCGGGAATTCCCGCAGGGCAGAGCAGGCGCATGCAGCCGGAGGAGATGGCGGCGCAGCTGGAAGAGCTGTTTGCCCTCGGGCTTGACGGAGCCGAATGCCATTACCCCAAGCACAGCGAACGGGAAACCGAGCTCTTTCTGCAGGCCTGCACACGGCACGGCAAGCTCGTCACCAGCGGGTCGGATTGTCACGGGGTGTTTTCCGGAAAGCCGGTGGGATATATGAAAAAGAAGAGAGAGGATCTTTCCATCGAAGAGCTCTGGCACAGGGGCCTGATAAAAAAATAGAAAAAGGCCTGTAGCTACAGGCCTTTTTCTATTTCGTAGAGGCTGCGCAGCAGCTCGTCGATGTCCTCCGCCACAGTGAATCGCCCGATGCTTGCGCGCACCGCGCCCCGCCGCAGCGTGCCCTGCAGGCGATGCACCATCGGCGCGCAGTGCAGCCCTCCGCGCACGCAAATCCCCCGCCGGTCGAGCATGTCTGCAAGCTCGCTGCTGGTGAGATCACCCATGTTGAAGCTGACCGTCCCCACGCGGGAAGCGGCGTCCTGAGGGCCATAGACCGTCGCGCCGAGCGCGGCAAGGCCGCCGAGCAAAAGCTCAGTCAGTTCGCGCTCTCGCGCCAATACGTCTGCATCTGCAGCGGCATACTCCGCTGCTGCGCGCAGGCCGGCAATGCCCGGCAGGTTCAGCGTGCCGGATTCATACCGCTCAGGCGGTTCGGCGGGCTGGCGCATGCTGTCGGAATCCGTTCCCGTGCCGCCCTCCCTGAGCGGCGCGAGCGACACGCCCGGCCGGATGTACAGCCCGCCCGTGCCCTGCGGCCCGCCGACGGCCTTATGGCCCGGAAAGGCATACAGACTGCAGCCGATCTCTTCCGTGGAAACGGGCAGCGTGCCGAGCGCCTGCGCGCCGTCGACGAGATAGGGGACGCCGGTCTCTCGGGCGACCGCGCCAACCTCACAAACGGGCTGGATCGCACCGGTCACGCTGGAGGCATGCGTCATCGCGATGAGCTGCGTGTTCGGGCGCAGGGCCTTTTTTACGGCATCGGGCTCGATTATACCGTTTGCATCGGGAGAGAGCAGCGTGTATTCAAGGCCCTGCGTCTGCCGGAGGGAATCCAGCACGCGCAGCACGCTGTTGTGCTCGAGCATGGTGGAGACCACATGCCCGCCGCTTCGGCAGAGCCCCTTGATGGCAAGGTTGAGCGCATCGGTGCAGTTTTGCGTAAAGACGACGGACATCGTCTCCTCTGTCTGCAAAAGGTTTCCCAGCGCCTGACGGCAGGCAAGCACCTCGCGCCCGGCGCGAAGAGCGCGGCTGTGGCCGGAACGGCCTGCATTCGCGTTGTATTCCGTCAGCGCGGCGGTCATCGCCTCCAGAACTCCCGGCGGTTTGGGATGGCTCGTCGCCGCGTTGTCGAGGTAAACTTCCGTTTCTCTTTGCATGTTCACTCTCCTTTCGCTCCTTCACACGCAAAGGGCATGGCTCATACAGTGTATGGGGAGCAGCCTTGATCTATGAAAATGGAAGGGGAGATGTTCCCTTGATTGGGAAATCGCCGGATCGGAGGCGAAAGGAACGATGATGGAAGAATACGGGATCGCGGCGTTCCGCTCCAGATCGCAGGTCTTGCAGCTGGAGGCGGCCGCAAAACAGGCGGGGATCGAAGGAAGGATCGTGAGTACGCCGCGCGCAGCCGCCGCAGGCTGCGGGCTTTCGTTTATGGTCGCGCAGAAGGATCTGGCGAGGCTTCAACAGCTGATCCGGCAGAGGAAATACCCCACGCTCATCGGGCTCTATCGCGTGGACACTTCCTCCGGGCGCACGCGCCTGCAGGTCTATTCCAGCGGCTGAGGCGCCGGTTCGTCAATTTTTGCCCGAACGATAACAAATGTCCTGTTTTTTCTACAGATAGAAATACGTATACTGTACTGTGAGGTTGTGGGGCTGCCCGCGCGGCGGCCTCATACATAGAACCAAGCGGTACAAAGGAGGGAGAGCGCTTGCGCCGGGAGGATACGCTCAGAGTGCTGGAGGAGCTTTCGCAGCTCTACCCGGAAGCAGCCGCCGAGCTGCATTTTTCCAATCCGTTCGAGACGCTCATCGCCACGATCCTGTCCGCGCAATGTACGGATAAGCGTGTAAATCAGGTGACGGCACGGCTCTTTCCCGCGTTTCCGGATGCGCACGCCTTTGCAAAGCTCACGCAGGAGGAGCTTGAGCCGTGGATCCGCGAATGCGGCCTGTATCACAGCAAGGCGAAGAATATCATCGCCGCATGCAAGGCGCTGGTCGAACGATACGACGGACGCGTCCCTTCTACCCGGAAGGAGCTGATGGCGCTGCCCGGCGTGGGGCAGAAGACGGCGGGCGTCGTGCTGCTGGCCGCCTTCGGCGACGATCAGATCCCCGTGGACACGCATGTCTTCCGCGTCGCAAACCGCATCGGCCTGTGCAGCGAGAGCACGCCGGAAAAAACAGAAAAGGCGCTCAGAGAGGCGCTGCCCAGGGAACGCTGGTCTCATGCGCATCATCTGATCATCTGGCACGGGCGGCGCTGCTGCAGCGCGAGAAAACCCGCGTGCGGGCGCTGTCCGCTCAGAGAAGGCCTGTGCGCGCATTACATTCAGGAAAACAACACTTCGGAGGAATAACATGGCGCTGTTTGTAGATATTGTCAAGATCACGGTAAAGGCGGGCGACGGCGGCAACGGCTGCGTCTCCTTCCATCGGGAAAAATTCGTGCAGGCCGGAGGGCCGGACGGCGGCGACGGCGGTAACGGCGGAAACATCGTCTTTATGGCCACAGAGCGCATGCATACGCTCATGGATTTCCGCTTTTCGCGCAAGTTCTTCGCCGAGAGCGGCGCGGACGGTTCTTCCAACCGCTGCAAGGGTAAATCCGGCGCAGATACGGTGATCGAGGTGCCTCCGGGAACGATCGTGCGCGATGTGGAAACGGGCAGGCTGCTGCTGGATCTGTACACGCCCAACGAAAAGAAGATCCTGCTGCGCGGCGGCAACGGCGGCTTTGGCAATATGCATTTCGCCACGCCCACGCGGCAGGCTCCGGACTTTGCCAAGCCCGGCATCAAAACGCAGTCGATGCAGGTGCAGCTGGAGCTCAAATCCATTGCGGATGTCGGCTTGGTCGGCTTCCCGAACGTCGGCAAGTCCACCATCCTCTCCGTCGTGACCAGTGCCAGACCGAAGATCGCCAATTACCACTTCACGACGCTGCAGCCCAACCTCGGCATCGTGCGCATCGACGAAAACAGCTTTGTCATGGCGGATATCCCCGGGCTGGTCGAAGGCGCGGCGGAGGGCGTGGGCCTCGGGCATGATTTCCTGCGCCACATCGAGCGCACGCGCATGCTCATCCACGTTCTGGACATTTCCGGCTGCGAAGGACGCGACCCGCTGGAGGACTTCGACGCGATCATGAACGAGCTGGGGCAGTACGGAGACCTTCTGCAGCGGCCGATGATCGTCGCCGCGAACAAGACCGACCTGCCCGGCAGCGAGGAAAACCTGCAGCGGCTCAAGGAAAAGCTCGAGGGCACGGGCGTAGCGGTGTATTCCGTCTCCGCTGCGACGCGCAAGGGCTTCCCGGAGCTCATGCGCGCGGCGCAGAAGCTTCTGGAGACTCTGCCGCCGGCAGAACCGTTTGTGGAGGAGGAGACCTTCGTCGAGGAGGACGAGCTCAGCTTCGAGGTTTTCCGCGCGCCGGACGGCGTGTTCGAGCTCTCCGGCAGCGCGATCGACAAACTGATCGACGCGGTGAACTTCGATTCGGAGGATTCGCTCAACTACTTCCATCGCATGCTGCGCCGCATGGGCGCGATCGACCGGCTGCGCGCAAAGGGCGCAAAGGAAGGCTCCACCGTGCGCATCTACGAGATGGAATTCGACTTTGTGGAATAAAGACAGACAGGATAAATGGAGGAAATACAGATGATCACACCCAAGCAGAGAGCGGCGCTCCGCTCCATGGCCAATACGCTCGATCCCGTGCTGCACATCGGCAAGGACGGCATCAACGACAATCTTTGCAAGCAGGCGTGGGACGCCCTCGAAGCGCGCGAGCTGATCAAGGTCACTGTGCAGAAAAACGCGCCCTGCACGGCGCGCGAAGCCTGCGATGAGCTGTGCGAACGCGTCCATTGCGACCCGGTGCAGGTCATCGG
>JAUMYC010000378.1 GCA_030528845.1 Eubacteriales bacterium | reverse complement strand
CGACCCTGGCGGGCGCCCGCCCCGATCGGTTTCTTTTCGGAGGGGCGCGGGGGACCCTTTTCTTTTTCCAAAGAAAAGGGTCCCCCGCAAAACTCTCAGCCCTCCAGCGCCTGACGCAGGTCGTCGATCAGGTCGTTCACGTCCTCGAGGCCGACGGACATGCGGATCATATCCGGCAGCGTGCCGGAGGCGATGAGCGCCTTTTCGTCGAGCTGGCTGTGCGTGGTGCTGGCCGGATGGATGACCAGCGACTTCGCGTCGGCGATGTTGGCCAGGTGCGTGAAGATCTCGCAGCGCTCGATGAAGCGCGCGCCGGCCGCCTTGCCGCCCTTCACGCCGAAGGTCATGATCGCGCCGCAGCCCTGCGGCATATACTTGCGATAGCGCTCGTGATATTTGTCGCCCGGCAGATAGGGGTAATTAATATAGGAAACATTCGGGTGCGCGCTCAGGAATTCCGCGACCGTTTCCGCGTTGCGGCAATGCCTTTCCACGCGCATGGAGAGCGTCTCGAGCCCCTGCAGCACGAGGAACGCGCTGAACGGCGCGAGGCACGCGCCCATATCGCGCAGCACCTGCGCGCGGGCCTTCGTGGCCACGGGCGCGGCCAGATCGGCATAGACGATGCCGTGGTTGGTCGGGTCGGGCTCGTTGAAGTCCGGGAAGCGCGCGTTGCCTTTCCAATCGAAATTGCCAAGGTCGATCAGCGCGCCGGCGATGGTGGTGCCGTGGCCGCCGAGGTACTTGGTCACGGAGTGGATGACGATATCCACGCCCCATTTTTTCAGGTCGATGAGCAGCGGAGTGCCGAAGGTGTTGTCGCAGACCGTGGGCACGCCGTGGCTGTGCGCGATCTGACAGATCTTCTCGATGTCGGGCAGGTTGATCTGCGGGTTGCCCAGCGTCTCAAAATACACCAGCTTTGTCTTCTCGCCGATGGCCCTGTCCAGCGCCTCGAAATCCTCGACGTCCACGAACTTCACGTTGATGCCGAAGCGGCCGGGCAGCCTGTCGCCGAAGAGGGTGTAGGTGCCGCCGTAGAGGGTCGTCGCCGCGACGATCTCGTCGCCCGCGCCCGCCAGAGTGAACACGGCCGCCGCTTCCGCAGCCATGCCGCTGGCAAAGGCGACCGCGCCCGTGCCGCGCTCCAGCGCCGCCAGCCTCTTCTCCAGCACGTCCACCGTCGGGTTCATGATACGGCTGTAGATATTGCCGCTGCGCTCGTGGTTGAACAGCTCCGCGGCATACTGCACGCTCTCAAAGGCAAACGACGCCGTCTGATAGATCGGCACCGCGCTGGCGCCGGTGGTCGGGTCGGGCGCCTGCCCGGCGTGCGCCTGCAGGGTATCAAAGCCATAGTTCTTTTTTTCATTCAGCATATCGGAAAAGCCTCCCAACGATCTCGTTTGTTTCCTTTATAATATACATCCGGCGGCGGCCCTCGCCCGGCCCCGGGCGGGAGCGCCCGCTTTCGCCCTATTATACCCCATGAAATCTTCCCGCGCAATCGGTCTTTAACGTATCTGACGAAGATAAGTGCTGGTAATTCACATATAATGCGTGTATAATTGTAGAAGCATATGCTGCCGGGGTCTCTCCCGCGCATAGGCAGAAAAACACGGACAGAATTGCCCGGGCGCGCCCGGGATGATATTCCTCTGAACGCATGGAGGTACCATTCGATGCAGCAAAACCGCAAAGCTCCGCCCACGCCGGCCCCGAGGCCGCAGCAGCGTCCCCCGCAGCACGCCGCCGTCGGTGAGCAGGAGCATGTGGACGTGCGCGTCGCCGAACGCCTCGCGCGCGCCTGCGACGGTCAGGTCGCAGCCGTGCGTCCACGGCGCGGTCAC
>JAUMYC010000377.1 GCA_030528845.1 Eubacteriales bacterium | reverse complement strand
TACGACGGCAAATGAGATCAGAAATTATATGCTGGGATTTTCGGCAGCAGTATATGTTTGGATTCACAGGATGTTCGGAATCAAGCCGCTGCGTGTTAATGTGTTTTTTCACGAAAGGGAGTATGATAGAGGTGTCGGATTCGAATCATCGGAACAACAGGAGGCAAAGGAAAATGAAACGGAAAAAATGGCCTAAAGTCCTCGTGATCGTGCTTGTGTTGGCGGCAGCCGCTGCGTTCGCCGTGCCGAAGCTGCTCCCGCAGAAGAATCAATCCGCGCTGGGCTCGAACATGGTCGTGCATGCCGTGGAAACGGGCGACGTCAGCGTGACCATCACCGGCAGCGGCAAGCTGGAAAACGCCGACGAGGTCGAGCTGGAGCTGCCCGTGGGCGTGGAAACGGCCGAGATCTTCGTTGAAGAAGGGGATTTTGTGCGCGAGGGCCAGCTGCTCGCCACCTTTGATGTCGATTCCCTGACGGAGCGCGCCGCCGTGCTCTCGAGCGAGCTGAGCGCGCTGGACGCCAAGCTCATGGCCCGCAAGACGGTCGGAGAGATCGTTTCGCCGGTCAAGGGCAGGATCAAGCAGATCAACGCCGTGGAAAACGACGACGTGATCGAGCGGATCAACGAGTCGGGCTGTCTTGCGCTGATCTCCACCGACGGCCTGATGCAGGTGTGCATCGAAACGCAGGCCGAGCTGGCCATGAACGACGAGGTGACCGTGCGCTGGAGCACGGGCATGGAGGACGGCGTGGTCGCGGGCAAAACCGCCGACGGCTATCTGATCACCCTCAGCGACGAGGACGCGCCCTATCTTGCGCAGGCTACGGTCTTTCAGGAGATGAAAAAGATCGGCTCGGGCACTCTCGAGCTGCACGCGCCGCTGCCCATTTTCGGAAACGGCGGCACGATCGAGGAGATCCACGAGGAAACGGACGCGGAGGTCAAGCCCGGCGACGAGCTGTTCACCCTCTCCAACGCGCCGGCTGTGGATTCCTATCGCCAGACGCTGGCGGACCGCAGCGAAAAGGCGCGCCAGCTGCTCGGCGTGCTCGCCCTGCAGGAGCAGCCCTGGCTGGTCGCCCCGCAGGACGGCCTTGTGCAGTCGCTGTATCTTTCCGAGGGAGATAAAACGGCCTCGGCGGACATGATCGGCGACGCGCCCGCATGCACCATCGGCGTTGGCGGTGCAGTGAAGATGAGCGTGGACGTGGACGAGCTCGACATCCGCAAGGTGCGCGTGGGGCAGGAGGTCTCCGTGACGCTGGACGCCTTCGCCGGCGAGAGCTTCTCCGGCAAGGTGGAGCATATCTCGTATATCGGCCAGAGCGCGGGCAGCATCACCACCTACGCGGTGGAGATCTGTCTGGACGCCGACGAGCGCCTGCTGCCGGGCATGAACGGCAGCGCCGTGATCCTCTCCGAGACGGCAAAGGACGCGCTGCTCGTGCCCCTCGCGGCCATCTATGAGGATGCCCGGGGCGAATACGTGCTCGTGCTGGGCGAGGACGGCGCGCAGAGCCCCCGCTATATCGAAACGGGCCTCTCCGACGGCACGAACGCGCAGGTCCGCAGCGGCCTTTCGAAGGGAGAGAAGGTCGTCTATCGCGGCAGCGTGAACATGCTGCAGATGATGATGGAGAGCAGCACGGGCATGCTTGGGGGAATGCAGTGATGACGAACAGACCGGTGATCGAAATGAAGGAAGTCTCGAAGGTGTATTCGGTGGGCGGCGAAGAGGTCCGCGCGCTGGACAACGCCTCGCTGACGATCCGTGAGTGAGTATTAGTCGCCATAATAGTCCCGAGCGGCTGAGGATAATATACTTTGTTGAATATCATTGGCTGTCT
>JAUMYC010000376.1 GCA_030528845.1 Eubacteriales bacterium | reverse complement strand
GGTGCCGGGCCGCAGCCCGGCGCAACAGGGGTGCAGGGGGCAGAGCCCCCTGCCCGAACACTTACACAGCACACAACATCCACGGAGGTCAAAACATATGATCCACGATCTGGAACTGGAGATCCTCGAGATCCTCTCTCAGGACGCGCGCACGCCCGCCGAGCGCATCGCCACCATGACCGGCCGCAGCCTTGCCGAGGTAGAAGCGGTGATCAAATCGCTCGAAGCACAGAAGATCCTGCTCAAATACCCGGCCATGATCAACTGGGACAAGGTTGAGCGCGAGCTGGTGGAAGCGATGATCGAGGTCAAGGTCACTCCCCAGCGCGACGAAGGCTTCGACGTCATCGCCGAGAAGATCTACCGCTACGAAGAGGTCTCGAGCGTATATCTGATGAGCGGCGGCTACGACCTGCTCGTCACGGTGCGCGGCCGCAGCATGAAGCAGACCGCCCTTTTCGTCTCGGAAAAGCTCTCCACCATCGAAAACGTCCTTTCCACCGCCACGCACTTCAAGCTCAAGACCTACAAAGACAACGGCGTGATCTATGAAGAGCGGCGCACCGACGACAGACTGGCGGTGACTCCGTGAATTACGATAAAGTCGTCTGCCGGCGCGTGGCCGACGTGCCGCCCAGCGGCATCCGCAAATTTTTCGATATCGTCAGCGAAATGAAGGACGCCATTTCCCTCGGCGTGGGCGAGCCGGACTTCACCACCCCCTGGCGCTACTCCGAAGCCGCCATTTATTCCCTCAAAAAAGGCGCGACCCACTACAGCTCCAACTGGGGCCTGGCCGAGCTGCGCAAGCTCATCGCGCAGTATGAGCGCGACCGCTTCCATGTGGAATACTCCTGGCAGGACGAGATCCTGGTCACAGTGGGCGCGAGCGAGGGCATCGACCTTGCCATGCGCGCGCTCATCGAGCCGGGGGACGAGGTCATCGTGCCCAACCCGGCCTATGTCTCCTATTCTCCCTGCATCACCTTCGCCGGCGGCGTGTGCGTGCCCGTGGCCACCAAGGCCGAAAACGGCTTCAGGCTCATGCCGGAAGACCTGCGCGCGGCCATCACGGAGCGCACGAAGGCCGTCATTTTGCCCTACCCGAACAACCCCACCGGCGCAGTGATGCGCAAAGAGGACATGCAGGCCATCGCCGACGTGCTGCGCGGCACGGATATCATCGTCATTTCGGACGAGATCTACGCCGAGCTCACCTACGGCGGACAGCAGCACGTCTCCTTCGCCGCCATCGAGGGCATGCGCGAGCGCACCATCACACTCAACGGCTTTTCCAAGGCCTTTGCCATGACCGGCTGGCGCATGGGCTATGCCTGCGCGCCGAGAGAGCTGCTCAAGGTCATGTTCCGCATCCATCAGTACACCATGCTCTGCGCGCCCGTGCAGGCGCAGCACGCCTCCATCGAGGCGCTCAAATGGGCCATGGAGAGCGATTTTGAAGACGTAAAGCGCATGTACCGCGAATACGACCGCCGCAGGAAATTCGTCGTGGCTTCGCTCAACGCAATGGGCCTGAAGTGTCACGAGCCCATGGGCGCGTTCTACGTCTTCCCGTCCATCGCCGATACCGGCATGAGCAGCCAGCAGTTCTGCGAGGCGTTGCTTCGGGAACAAAAGGTCGCCGCTGTGCCGGGCGACGCGTTCGGCACGCTCGGCGAAGGGCATGTGCGCATGAGCTATGCCACCAGCATGGAAAACTTAGTCGAGGCCATGCGCCGCACCGCGCAGTTCATGGCCGACCGCTGAGCATAGGGAACGGGGGGCGGGGCTCCGCCCCTGCACCCCGGCGGGGGACTCCGTCCCCCTGCACCCCCTGCTTAAGGGGGCATCCCCCCTTA
>JAUMYC010000375.1 GCA_030528845.1 Eubacteriales bacterium | reverse complement strand
ATAAAAAAGTCCGGTCGGATCTGACCGTTGGAGGTTTGCTATGTACGCACATTTGGATGGGATCATTGCAGATATGGGGATCGATACGCTGGTGATCGACTGCGGCGGCGTGGGCTACCTTCTCACGGTCACGGCGGACACGCTCTCCGGCGCGCCGGGCATCGGCCAGCGCATGAAGGTGTATACCTATCTTTCCGTGCGCGAGGACGCGATGGAGCTGTTCGGCTTCCGCACGAAGGAAGAGAAAAAGATGTTCGAGAGGCTCAAGGGAGTCAGCGGCATCGGCCCGAAATCGGCCATGGCCATCCTCAGCGCGCTGGGTGTGCAGGGGCTGTCCATCGCCCTTGCCGCAGGAGACGCCGCGTCCATCGCGCGCGCGCCGGGCGTGGGCAAAAAGACCGCGCAGAGGCTGATCCTCGAGCTCAAGGACAAGGTGACGGAGGAAGACCTGCTCGCAGCCGGCCCGAAGACGGGCGCTGCGCCGCGCAGGAGCAAGGGCCCGGAGGCCGAGGCGATCGAAGCGCTGATGGCGCTGGGCTATGCCTCGAGCGAGGCCGCGCAGGCGGTCTCGGCGGTGCAGGGGCAGGCGGAAACTGTGGGCGAGCTGACGAGGCTCGCACTCAAGGGAATGGGGCGATAAGACATGCTGGAAGATAATCGTATCATCACGCCGGAGCTGCGCACGGACGACAACGAGCAGGAGTTTTCGCTCCGCCCGCGCACTCTTTCCGAATATTTCGGCCAGAACAAGGTCAAAAAGAGCCTGAGCGTGTATATGCAGGCGGCCACCGCGCGCCGCGAGCCGCTGGACCACATTTTGCTCTACGGCCCGCCCGGCCTTGGCAAGACGACCTTGGCCACCATTGTGGCTGCTGAGATGGGCCACAACATCCGCGTGACCAGCGGCCCGGCCATCGAGCGGCCCGGCGACTTGGCGAGTATTCTGACCAATCTGAATCAGGGCGACGTGCTCTTCATCGACGAGATCCACCGCCTCTCTCACGCCGTGGAAGAGGTGCTCTATCCTGCGATGGAGGATTTCGCGCTGGATATCATGATCGGCAAGGGGCCGAGCGCGCGCAGCGTGCGGCTGGATCTGCCGCGCTTCACGCTCATCGGCGCGACCACCCGCGCCGGTATGCTCACATCCCCCCTGCGCGACCGCTTTCTCATCTCCTTCCGGCTGGAGCTTTACACGCCGGAAGAGCTTTCCGTCATCGTCATGCGCTCGGCAAAGCTGCTGGGCGTCGAATGCGATAAGGAAGGCGCGCTGGAGATCGCGGCCCGTTCGCGCGGCACGCCCCGTATCGCAAACCGCATGATCAAGCGCGTGCGCGATTACGCCGAGGTCTGCGGCGACGGCAGGATCGACCTCGCCATCGCCGAAAAGGCGCTGGATATGCTGGAGGTGGACAGGCTCGGGCTCGACCGCACCGACCGCGTGATGCTCGACACCATGATCCGCAAATTCGGCGGCGGCCCCGTCGGGCTGGATACCCTCGCGGCGATCACCGGCGAGGATTCCGCGACCATCGAGGACGTCTACGAGCCGTACCTTCTGCAGCTGGGCTATATCATGCGCACGCCCCGCGGCCGCATCTGCACGCCGCAGGCGTATGAGCATTTCGGCCTCGCGGCGCCTTCCGCGCCCGACGCCACGCAGACCCGCATGGAGTTTTGAGGGGGGTGTGGCGGGGAGGGCCTTTCTTTAGGAAAAGAAAGGCCCTCCCCGCACCCCACCCAAAGAAACCAATAAGGGTGCAGGGGAGGAGTCCTTTCGCAAACTTTAAGCCCTTCGGAGAATCAACCCGGTTTGAAGTGATAAACTAAAACTGGACACGGAGGGGGTAGAAACTGGACACGGAAA
>JAUMYC010000374.1 GCA_030528845.1 Eubacteriales bacterium | reverse complement strand
CGCGCGCCGCTCCGGATATGATTCTCATCGCGCATTCCGCTCCTTTCAGGCCTGCCTGTAAAAATAGACTCTTTTTATTATATCAGACGCCGTCTGTCTTTTCAAGCCTTGCGCCTTATACGAGCTCCTTGCGCTTCTTCTTCGGCTCCTCGCGCTGATGCCCGTAATGCACCTGATTCTGCTCGCCGAGCAGTTCCTCGACCAGCGTGCTCTTGCTCGCCTTGCGCACGGCGATCTTCTTGGCGCGCTTGTTGGCGCGCACAACCTTGCGCTGGACCCGCGGACCGAAGAGATAGCCGATCACAAACGCCAGCGGATACAGCGCGATCATCGGCGCGGAGAGTTTGTCGATCATTGCGCTCATCTTAAGCGGATCCCCGAAGAGATTGATGAAGATGAGCAGCGGCAGGCGCACGACAAGGCGCACCCAGTCCTTTGCCTGCATGCCGGTTTCCACGCTGTACGCGCCCAGCGGATCCATGACGTCCCCGCGCGAGCCGTAGCTCTGCATCAGCCACGTGGGCAGATCCTGCATGGTGTAGGTGTATTCCTCCGCCGTCAGGCCGACATACGCGCCCATCACGATGAACACGCCGAACACCAGCAGCGCGGCGCAGAGCGCCTTGAGCGGATGATAGCAGGCCGCGTCATCCTTCGCCGTCAGCGAACGCCCGGCGGCAGCGGCAGTATCCCACGCGCGGCTGGACGCCGCGTCCTGCGCGCCCTTGCTGACGCCGTCGTTCAGGCACAGGGCCAGTATGCCCAGAATGATGATCAGCGAAAGAACGACCCTGACCAGCATGGAATCCATCGCCTGCAGCGCGCTGAACATGAGCCCCAGCACGCACACGATAATCAGCAGCACCAGCAGCTTGCCCGCCATGGGCAGCACTTCGCTCCCCCAATGCTGCGCGCGGCGCAGCGGCTTTTTCTTTTTGTTCTTCTTTTTCGTATCCGTGCTCATAAGACTTCCTCCTGGTTGTCGCTTATCCTGCAGATGACGCCGCCAGGCGTCACCATACAATCCATCTTTTCGTCGTGTTCCTGCGCGGGCACATGCGCAAGCAGCGCAAAGTCATGGCAGATTCCGGCGCGCACCGCCCGCGTTCCGCGCAGAAACCGGTCGTAATATCCGCCGCCCTGTCCGATCCTGCCGCCCGCGCGGTCAAACGCCGCGCCCGGCACGAGAATCAGGTCGATCAATCCGGGATCGACGATCCCGCTGTCCGCGCCCGGCTCGGGCAGACCGTACGCGCCCGGCAAAAGCGCGCTGAGATCCTGCACATGCCGCGCGGTCATGATCCCCGCCGCCTCGCAGCGCGGCAGCGCAAGCGTTCTGCCCGAGGCGAGGATATCCTCAATCGCCGGCGCAAGGCTCATTTCGCCGCGGCAGGCCATGTACGCCATCACGCAGCGCGCGCTTTTGTATGCGTCAAGGGACACAAGATGCGCGCATACCCGGCGGGAGGCTTCCTCCTGCGCCTGCGGGGGCAGCGCCCTTCGTCTTTCGCGCATTGCATTGCGGATGCGCGCTTTTTCTTCCGTCTTCTGCGCGTCATGCATGGATGTACACCCGCGGCACGCGCTTGGAGGGCGAACAGATCACCTCATAGCTGATCGTATCAAGCCACGACGCCATCTCGTCCGCGCCGATCATCTCATCGCCCTGCGCGCCCAGCAGCACGACCTCGTCGCCCGCCTGCGCACCCTCGATATCCGTCACATCGACCATGATCTGATCCATGCACACGCGCCCAAGGATCGGCGCGCGACGGCCGCGCACCAGCACGCAGCCCTTGCCGCTCAGACCCCGGCGGTATCCGTCGGCATAGCCCACCGGCACGGTCATCACCCGTGTCTCGCGCTCCGCCACAAA
>JAUMYC010000373.1 GCA_030528845.1 Eubacteriales bacterium | reverse complement strand
CAAACGACTTTATTCAGAGAGGGGACGTAAAAATGCCTGAAACCTTGATCGCGCTGCTTGTCATCATTGTCGCAGTAATCATACTGCTGGCTATCTTCTTCTCATTCTTCCCCCTTGGCCTGTGGATCTCCGCAGCGGCCTCGGGCGTGAAAATCTCCATCTTCTCGCTGGTCGGCATGCGCTTCCGCCGCATCAGCCCCGCCAAGATCGTGCTGCCCATGATAAAGGCCACCAAGGCAGGCCTCGATGTGAACATGAACGAGCTGGAGGCTCACCTGCTGGCGGGCGGCAGCGTTGACCGCGTGGTGGATTCGCTTATCGCCGCCCAGTCCGCCCAGATACCCCTTGAGTTCGAGCAGTCCCGCGCCATCGATCTGGCGGGCCGCAACGTGCTTGAGGCGGTGAAGATGTCCGTCAACCCCAAGGTCATTGAAACTCCCGTCGTGGCGGCCATCGCCAAGGACGGCATCGAGCTGCGCGCCAAGGCCCGGGTCACTGTGCGCGCCAATATCTCCCGCCTGGTCGGCGGCGCAGGCGAGGAGACCATCATCGCCCGCGTCGGCGAGGGCATCGTAACCACCGTCGGCTCCGCCATGACCCACAAGGAAGTGCTGGAAAATCCCGACAAGATCTCTCGCACCGTGCTGAACAAGGGCCTCGACGCCGGCACCGCGTTCGAGATACTTTCCATAGACATCGCCGACGTGGACGTGGGCCGCAACGTGGGCGCTACCCTGCAGATGGATCAGGCGGAGGCCGATCGCCGCATCGCTCAGGCCAAGGCCGAGGAGCGCCGCGCGATGGCCGTCGCCCGCGAGCAGGAAATGATCGCCTCCGTTCAGGAGATGCGCGCCAAGGTCGTCGCCGCCGAAGCCGAGGTCCCGAAGGCCATGGCCGAAGCCCTCAGAACCGGCAAGCTGGGCGTGATGGACTACTACCAGATGCAGAACGTGATCTCCGACACCCGCATGCGTGAGTCCATCGCCGGTTCGGACGAGCCCGTGATCCCTGAGAAGGGCGATAAGTAAACCCGCGCCGGGATCCGCCCACGCGGCGGATCCCAAGGCGTGATCAGACCGACATTCCCTGAAGAAGGGAGGCTGACCGTATGGAATTTGGTCTTGAAATTGCCGTAGTACTGATAATCGCGATATCCGGAATCGTGAGCGCCGTGTCCAAGAGCCGCAAGGAATCCGGCAAAAAGGACACGCCCAAGCCACGGATGTTCAACTGGGACGAGGCAAGCGAGGACATCGGAAAGCGCGTAAGCGAATTCATGAACGCCATGGGCGACGACGAAGACGAGGAAGAGGGCAGCGAGCCCGTAATACCCTACGCACCCTCCGGCGACCACGCCGTCGACTCCGCCGTGCCGATACCCGTCGCGCCCACAGTCATGCCCGCCGTACCGGCGCGCACACCCGAGGGCAGCCCCGCCATGGTAAGGCCTCCGGAAGTCAAGCCCGCCGAGGGCAAAGGCACCGAGGGCAGGGCCTGCGCGCTGCACAGGGACATGAAGCCCCTTGCCCCGCAGAGCGGGCCCATGATGATAAAAAGGGCGCGCGTCCGCTCATCGCTCAATCCCGGCCCCATGAACACGGATCAGCTGCGCAGAGCGCTTGTAATGAGCGAGGTCATCGGAAAGCCCGTAGCCCTCAGAAAGCGCGCTTCCGCAAGGTAAGCCGGCGAAACGCCGCGCGCCAAACGAGCCGCTCAGGCGGGTTTCATCCGCCGGGGCGGCGTTTTTGTATGACGGCTCAGGAGGTCAGTATGAAAAAGCTGTATGTCATAGGCGGAACCATGGGCGTTGGAAAGACCTCGGTTAGCCGTCAGCTTTAGATCAGGCGACAGCCGAAACAAAGGCCATGGTCATGGACAA
>JAUMYC010000372.1 GCA_030528845.1 Eubacteriales bacterium | reverse complement strand
ATCGGCACGATGGCGGGCATTGTGACGGGAGAAAGCCTTGCGACGGACTCGGTTTTCTATTATGTCGTCAGCGCGCTGATCATCGCCCTTACGGCGGTGATCGCCTTTGGCGGCATCAAAAAGGTATCCAGATGGACGGATAAGATGGTGCCGGTGATGGCGGTGCTGTATATCGCCGTCGTGCTGATTCTGATTCTGCTCAACCTTCATCAGATTCCGTTCTTCTTTGCGTCGGTGTTTGTGGGCGCGTTCACGCCGGATGCTTTCTTTGGCGGTCTCTTTGGCACCGTACTTGCGCAGGGCGTCAAGCGCGGACTGATGTCCAATGAGGCGGGACAGGGCACGATCACCATGTCCGCAGCCGCGGCAGACGCCCGGCATCCGTGCGAGCAGGGCCTGATCGCTGCGCTGGGCGTGTTTCTGGATACGATTGTCATCTGTACGCTGACGGGCTTTGTCGTCATCATGGCGCACTGCTGGACGGGGCGCAGCTGACGCCGGGCACGGCCATGAACGCCGTGATGTCGTTTCTGGTCACGTTCTGCTTCTGTCTGTTTGCGTTTACCTGCCTGCTGGGCATGATCAGCTTTTCGGAAATCTGCGCAAACAGAATCAGCAAGACAAAGGCCTGTATCGGGTTTGTGCGGGGAATCGCGCTGTTTGTGGCGGCGTTTGGCATCCTGTGCAATCTCGCGGGTCTGGAGCTGGGCAACCTCTGGGCGTTCTCGGATCTGGGCAATATCCTGATCGTACTCTTCAACGTGCCCATCGTGTATGTGGGCGCGCGGTATGTATTCGCGGCGACAAAGCACTATCACGCGAACGATGGCACGCCGTTTACATCCAAAGTGATCGGAAGGGACGACTGCGGATACTGGGACGAAAAGGCGGCTCAAAAGTAAAAAGACGGATCGGCATACAGGCGGCGCAAGGGGCATGACGCTCAAAGCGCTGCATCATAAGACGCCCCGGATGGAGGATTCATGAGAACCAGCCATCCGGGGCGTCTGTATGAAGCGGTTTACTTGTCCGCCGGATCAGGCGGATTTGGTTTCGCTTTTTTCTTTTTCGGCGCGGTGAGGTTATAGCTGCTGTCAATCAGGTGCAGAATCTCGTCGTCGCTCATGCTGCCGTCCAAGATGATGGATATCCAGTGCAGCTTGTTCATGTGGTACGCCGGGACGACGGCGGGGTAGACCGTCCTGAAGAAATCACCCCAGCCCGGATCGGTCTTGACGTTGATCCATGTGTGCCCCTCGCGTTCATAGACGGAGGCGAACATCTTTTTGTTCGTCTGGTGGCGCAGCACGGCCCAGCTGTCCAGCCCGAAAGGATAATCCTCGTAGGCGTCCGGAAGGGTGAGGCAGGCGTCAATCGCCTCTCTGACCGTGCGCATCACAGCTGCGCCCAGCGGCGCATGATCTCGCGCTCCTCGTCGGCTTTGCCGGTCCATACGCCCTCGCGCAGCGCGCACAGGTCGTCGTTGTGCGCGCGCAGGATGGGCAGCAGCGTCGCCCAGTCCATGATGCCCTCGCCCAGCGGGCGGTTCTCCCACTTGTTTTCGCTGTTCCACACGCCGTCCTTGACGTGCAGCACGCAGATTTTATTGCCGAAGCAGGCAAGCGCACGCTCAAGCAGATCGCGCTGCACCTGCGGCGCGGACACGCCCGGGGGCACGAGGTTGGCCGTATCCAGGATGACGCGCAGGTGATCGCTGGGTACGTCCTCAAGCAGGCGGCGGGTCATCTCCGGCGTGGCGAGCGTGTGGTAGGCGACCGGCTCCACGCCCACGATCGCGCCGCAGCGCTCCGCGATCGGCACGACATGGCGCATGAAATCGACCAGCCGCGCATAGGCGGCTTCGCGCTCTGATTCGTCGAA
>JAUMYC010000371.1 GCA_030528845.1 Eubacteriales bacterium | reverse complement strand
ATACTCTGGTGGGCAAAGGGCGGCGAGCTCCACGGCAAAAGCCCGGAGCGCATACTGTTCCTCAGAAAGATAATGGCAGAAATGCCCGCCGATCCCCAGCCCTACTACGAGCGCACCCGGGTGGTGGGCCTGAATTACGACAGCGAAGTGTACCTGCTCTACTACGGCCTGCGCCAGAGCGGCATAAAGATCGTGAACCTGCCCGCCGACGCTCAGTATAAGGCGGAATGGATCGACGCGTGGAACATGACCGTAGAGGAAGTGGACGGCCTGTATTCCGGCGACGGCGCGCGCATTCCCATGCCCAGCCGTTCCTACGTGGCCCTCAGGCTCACAAGGGTATGATCGGTATAATTGACGATCCCGCCCGAAGGACGGAGATCAGCCGGGCGGTGCTTGAGGCGCTGCCCGAATGGTTCGGCATACCCGAGACCCGGGAGCAGTACATTGCCGAAAGCGCGGGCCAGCAGATGGTCGCTGCCGTGGAAGACGGGCGTCCCATAGGCTTTCTGTGCCTGAAGCAGACCGGCGAGGCAACGGTCGAGCTTGCCGTAATGGGCGTGTTGAAGGAGCATCATCGTCGCGGCTTCGGGCGCGGCCTCTTCCAAATGGCAAAACAGCTTGCCGCCGCGTCCGGATATGCGTTCATGCAGGTCAAAACCGTGAAAATGGGCATGTATCCCGAATATGACGCTACAAACCGCTTCTACCTCAGCCTTGGGTTCCGTGAATTCGAGGTCTTCCCCACCCTCTGGGACGAAGGCAATCCCTGTCAGGTATATGTGATGAGTCTTGAATAAAGGATCATAAAAACATCGGCACACTCGCGCAGGGCGAATGTGCCGGTGTTTTTCTCAATATCAGTTTGCCTTGACGATCTTCTCGCGGAACTGCTCGCAGTAGTACTGCACCAGCTCAAACTCGGCGTCGGGGGCGATGCGGTGATCGGGGCAGGGAATGTAGCCGCCCAGATCCACCAGCTTCTGCAGGCGCTGGATCTCAGCGTCCACAGCGGCGCGGTCATGCGCGAACACGCGCTTGTCCATGCCGCCCACGCCGAACAGATCCTTGACGTACTGCTCGCGCCAGGGCTTGATGCTGGCGTTCCATGTGCCGACCTCGATGGGGAACATGGTGTTTACGCCGTTCTTGAACCATACGGGGATGAGCTTGTCGATCTTGCCGTCGCAGTCAACGGACACGCGGTCGATGCCGTTTTTGCGCAGCATGTCGGTGATCTTCTTGTAGTGTGGGCCCACATAATCGCTGAACACGCCGGGGTTGACGAGGGGACCGGAATTGAAACAGATGTCCTCCCAGAAGTGGGCGTAATCGAACTTGATGCCGCTGGTGGCCAGCTTCTCGGCGACCTTGAATACCAGCTCGCCCACGGTGTCGATGATCTCCTCGTAGAGCTCGTCGTCGTCCGCGTACAGATACGCCAGAGGCTCAACGCCCATCATGTTGCGGATATGACCGTACAGGGAGCCGCAGTGCAGTGCCAGAGGCAGATCGCGGGTCTCGTTCTCGGCGATGGCCTGCTTCACAGCGTCCATGTTCACGCGGTCGTCGCTGTACTGGAAGCGATGCTTGTAGTGCTCCTCCCATGCCTCGCGACCGGTCATAGAAGTGCCGATCTCAGCGGGAATGGAAACGATGCCGGGCTTTACAAGAACCTTCAGGCCCATGTTGTCACGCTTGATGATCGAACCGTCGGGCTTGGTCTCCAGAACCTCCTCCTTAAAGGGAGGATACATGAAATTTCTGCCACCGAACACTGCGTTCCAGTTAAAGTCGAAGCCCAGCTTCTTCATGATGGAGAAGTCGAATTCGGAATTGTCGCCGCAGGTGTTGTAGCCGTCGGCCTCTTCCTTGGTGATAT
>JAUMYC010000370.1:1012-1889 GCA_030528845.1 Eubacteriales bacterium | reverse complement strand
CGAGCCGGAGTTGGCCGGCGGCGCGCTGCTGGACGTGGGCGTATATCCGCTCAACTGTGCCTCGATGATGTTTGGCAACGACTTCGTGCGCATGGAATCCAGCGTCGAGCTGATGAAGACGGGCGTGGATCGTCAGGAGAGCATCACCCTCTTCTACGGCGATGGACGCATGGCGCAGCTCTGGGCGGGAACGACCTGCCGCAGCGACCGCCGCTGCGTAATCAGCGGTACGCAGGGGTACATCGTCGTTGATAATGTCAACAATCCGCTGGTCATCGATGTCTACGAAAAGGAGGCCGACTACGCCCTCACCCGCCACATTCACGTTCCTGCGCAGCTCACGGGATACGAATATCAGGTGGAATCCTGTCTGCGCGCGCTTGAGCGCGGCGAGATCGAATGCCCGGAAATGCCGCACAGCGAGAGCATCATGATCATGGAAATCATGGACGCGCTGCGCGCACAGTGGGGCGTAAAATATCCGTTCGAGTAACGGCAACAGCCCAACTAACAAGGGGGACATGCTCATGCATCTCCCCCCTTGTTTTTATCTGTCGATCAGATGGATCGTCGCCGCATCCCGCTCGCCGCGGTAAAACCGGTTCAGCACTGCGGAAAACGCATTCCCTCCGCCTGCCGCTTCAAAGAGCGTCATACAGGAACGAAGCTTGACGTCATCCGGATAGCCCATCACCGCCGTCGGATCGCTTTCACAAAGCGCCTCCAGCGCGTGCGTAATCTGCACCAGGCGCGGTCCGAGGATGGGATGCGCGAGATACGCCCTCGCCTCCTTAAGCGAAGCCAGCCCATAATAATTGGCTTCAAAGCTGCGCCCAAGCCCCTTCAGCTGGGGAAAAACGTACCACATCCAGTGGCT
>JAUMYC010000370.1:0-1002 GCA_030528845.1 Eubacteriales bacterium | reverse complement strand
AGCATAGCAGCCCGCCTGCGCCGAAGCAAAGCGCTCAAGGTCAAATGCATTTTCCCGCTCCACGCGGTAGTGGTTCATGTCCGTGAAGGTGCAGGCATTCAGGCGGCTCACATCAAGATGGAACACCCTACCTTCGGTCAGCAAGCTGTCCATCGCAGCCTGAAGCCGCGCCGTCTTTTCTTCATCCACCCTTCCCTGTCGGAAATACGCCAGCGTAACGTGGGGCGTCAGCGGATAGGAAAGCGGCACGACCGCCTGAAGCCGCGCGTACATCTCCATCAACGCCTGGCAGTTCGCCTCATCCACCGGCTCAAAGACGAGCACGACGCTCGTATTGACCATGTTCATCATCCGCTTTGCCCGCACATGAATGCCCCACGGAAACGCTTTGCGGATGTCCTCCACCTCCCGCTGCGCATGGGCAAGCGTTCTTTGCACATCCTTTTCAATCGCTTGCCAGTCCGTGCCGTTGAGAAGATCGTGAAGCGTGATGTGAAAGGTTTCCGGCATCGTAAAGCGCATCCTGAATCCGCGTCAGCCATTCAATGTCTTCATCCCCGAGATCAAAGATCGTCGTATCGCCATAGAACGGGCGCAGCCGCCCATCCGCCCCAACCTTCGCAGCGCAGCCGGGCGCAGCGGCAAACCCCGCCTGCGGCAGACGATCGTAGATATACTGCGTTCTGTTTCGGAATTGATCAAGGGTTTCAAACATACGCCGTTCCTCCTGTGCCCCATGTTTTGCATGGTTTATTGTACCATACTCTGCGCACAGGTGACAACTTGCCTTTGGCTTGCTCAAGAATCCGATTCATGCCATATCTTACGCTTTTTTCTTTGCAAAGCGCGGCCCATCCGTGTGAATAGCCTGCTGCGTACAAACCAAGGCACACAGATGACAGCCCACACATTTTGGGGCAATCAATTTTGGTCTGTGGCTCTGCAGATCAAACTGCAGCGCCTGATGCCCGCCATCGGAGCAGGCGATATAGCATCTGCCGC
>JAUMYC010000114.1 GCA_030528845.1 Eubacteriales bacterium | reverse complement strand
TAGAACATGGCGAACATATTGGAGATCGTGCCGCAGATGTTCGAGGCGGCCACGACCATCAGCCCGCGCATGGAATACTGCTGCATGAGGATCGTCATGCCCAGCGCCCAGAGCTCTTCGTTCACCAGCAGCAGCATGCCCTTGCGCAGGATGTCTTTCGTCAGCGCCTTGGGGATGCGCGGGGAGGAATACGCCCCGACGATAAAGGGGTGCTTTTTGCCGTGCGTGTGGGTGTAGAGGAGCAAAATCGCAAGCCCGACCAGGCGGGAGATCAGAGTGGCCAGCGCCGCGCCGACCACGCCCATGGCGGGCAGGCCGAGCTTTCCGAAGATGAGCAGGTAGTTCAGGATCGCGTTGGTGAACACCTCGGCGATCGTCGCCTTCATCGGCAGGGCCGTCTCGCCCGTTTCGCAAAGGGTGCTCGCGTAGACCTGTGAGATCGCCATCGGCACGAGGCTGATCAGGATGATCTTCAGATAGGCCCAGCCGTATTCGAGCGTGGCGGCGGTGTCGCCCGAGGCGTCCTCCGTCAGATACAGGCCGATGAGCGTGCGCCCGAACAGGGAGTAGATCAAAATGCCCAGCGTGCAGATGATCAGCGCGCCGTAGAGCTTGAAGCGCAGCGTGTGCCGCACGCCCTCGTGGTCCTGCGCGCCGGCAAACTGGGCCGAAAAAATGCCCGCGCCGGCGTTGCAGCCGAAGACGCCCGCAAAGAAGATCATGAGGATCTGGTTGGCGATGGACACGCCGCTCATGGGCTCGGTGCCGATCGCGCCGATCATGATGTTGTCGAGCAGGTTGACAAAGTTTGATACCGTGTTTTGAACGATGATGGGCAGGGCGATGGCGAAGACCATCTTATAGAAGGCCTTATCGCCGATAAAGCGCCTGCGGAAGGAGGGGGCGAACTGCATGGGGCGAAAACCTTCCTTTATACATGATTGTTCCAATATAGCACATGCCCGGAGTTCGAAAAAGATATGTAGGGTAAATTTGCCCCAAATTGAAACAGCTTTGCAAAGGAAGGGGGATTGCAAAATAGCGGGGACGGTGGTATACTAAGGACAGCCGTTTAGGCGGAAATCACTTGGAGGTGTAACACAATGCCGTACGTTATTAATGATGAATGCATCGCTTGCGGCGCTTGCGCTGGCGAATGCCCGGTGAACGCGATCTCTGAGGGCGATGGCAAGTTCGTCATCGATGCAGATACCTGCATCTCCTGCGGCGCTTGCGCCGGCGTGTGCCCGGTTGGCGCTCCCCAGGAAGGCTGATTCCACACAAAAACAAGGGGCTGTCTGTAATGTGCAGACGGCTCCTTGTTTTTTTATGCTTCATCGCCCCTGCGGCCGGTAGGCGACGCCGTCGATCTGGCAGAGGCACCGCTCGTCCAAAAACCGCGTGACCACCGTCATGCGGGCCGGCGCGCCGTTTGGGAAGTACTCCGAAAAGACGCTGCGCCCCTTGGCAAAATCCGCCGGGTCTTTGATGTAGTAGTTCAGCTGCGCCACGTCCTCGAGCGTCGCGCCCGCCTGCGCGAGCGTTTTGCGCATCTGCTCAAAGGCGGCGCGGGTCTGGTGCGCGACGTCGTTTTGTTCAAATCCGCCCGCGTGGTGCGCGAGGAAGATGAGATCGCCCGCGACGACGCAGGAGGAGCAGGTCTCGTCTCCGCAATGGGTCGGCATTTTTTGCAGCATCATGGATCCCTCCTGTTTGATGAAATACGCATTGATATGCGTATTATAACGCATCAAGATGCGCATGTCAAGCGCTTTGTGCGTTTGCGTTGCTTGCGCAACGGCGCGCGGCGGGGTATCATAGCAGAAAAAAAGGAGGAAAGACGAATGCTGGGAGAGAACATCCGGGCGCTGCGGCGCGCGAAGGGAATGAGTCAGGAGGAGCTGGCCGCGCGGCTGCACGTCGTGCGCCAGACGATCTCCAAATGGGAAAAGGGGCTGTCCGTGCCGGACGCGGATCTTTTGCAGCGGCTCGCCGACGTTTTTGAAACGGATGTGGCCGCCCTGCTGGGCGCGCCGCAGCAGCAGGAAACGCAGGACGCCGCCGCCTTGCTTTCGCAGCAGCTGGCCAATATCAACGCGCAGCTGGCGGAGAAAAACCGGCGCAGCCGCAGGATCTGGCGCACCGTCGCGGGCGTGCTCATCGGCCTGGCTGTATTGTACCTTCTGCTCATCGTGTTCAGCCTCACTGCGTATCGGACGCTTTCCTTTGAAGACACTGTGGACAGCTACTACAGCGCGCCCGCGTCCGTCGGGGAATGATATTGTCAGCCCGCCCCGGGATATGCTAAAATATCGGCATTACCTGAGAAACGGGGGATGGACCATCATGCAGAGGATCATTCTGCGGGAGCACGGCGTGCTGCCCGGCGAGGATTGCACGCACAAGCTCTTTGCGCTCACCGAGCGCTATAAGGAAGACACGGTGTTCGTCTTTGAAGAGGCGGACTATGTGTTCGAGAGCCGTCTGGAGGCGGATTATCGCCTCTCCAACACGGACGTCGCGCCCGTGCGCAAGCTGGGCGTGTGGCTGAAGGATGCGAAAAATGTGCGCATGGAGGGCAACGGCGCGCGGCTCTGGTTTTCCGGCCAGATGCAGCCCTTCACGCTGGATCATTGCGAGGACTGCACGATCGAGAGTTTCGTGATCGACTGGAAAAAGCCGCTGGTGGCGGAGGGCGTCGTTACGGGCTGCGGCGAAAATTATGTCGATCTTTACGTCGACCCCGCCGCCTTCCCGCACAGGCTGACCGCCGACGGCTGGCTCGAATTTGACACGGGCAACGGGGAATGGTACGCCCTTTCCCACGGCAGCCAGATCCAGTTTGACGCCAACACGCGCACCGTGCGCTGCGACACGGGCGACAAATTCTCTCCCGCGCAGCCGGTCGAGCAGGTGGGCGAGCATGTCTACCGCATGCGCCACAAGCGCGAGGACGGCCTCGTGGACACCGTCCCCGGCAATATCAACGTGCTGCGCCACAACGACCGCCTGCACGCGGGCATCTTTGCGGAAAAGTGCAAAAACACGCTGCTGAGCGACATCACGGTGCATTCCTGCGGCGGGCTGGGCTGTCTGGCCCAGTTCTGCGAAACGCTCACCTGCCGCCGGGTGCATTTCGTGCCCAATGAACGGGTGGGCAGGCGCATCACCAGCGGGCGCGACGACGGCATGCATATCACCTGCTGCTCCGGCCTGATCACCATCGAACAGTGCGCCTTCCTCGGCCTCATGGACGACCCCATCAACGTGCATTCCTGCTGCGTCACGGCGGACGAGATCCTCGACAGCCGCACCATCCGCTGCCGCTATATGCATCCGCAGGCCTGCGGCTTCCATTACTGGGCCGAACAGGGCGACGAGATCAGCTTCATCGAGCGCAGCCACATGCAGACCTTTGCGGCGGCGAGGGCAGCTTCCTATGAACTCGAGACCATGGAGACCTTCCTGCTCCGCTTCGAGGCCGACCTGCCCGCGTCCGTCCTCGGCATGGCGCCGGGCACGCTCGCGCTCGACAACCTTTCCCACACCGCCGCGTTCGACTGCACGAACAACCGCTTCGGCTCCTGCCGCGCGCGCGGCATCCTCGTCTCCACGCCCAAGCCCGTGCGCATCCGCCGGAATCTCTTCGAATCCTCCGGTTCCGCCGTGCTCGTGGCGGGCGATTCCAACTACTGGTTTGAATCCGGCGAATGTCACGACGTGGAGATCGCGGACAATATCTTCACCAACACCTGCCTTTCCTCCATGTACCAGTTCACCGAGGGCATGATTTCCATCTGCCCGGTCGTGCCCGAACCGGAGACGGATAAGCCCTTCCACAAGAACATCCGCATCACCGGCAACGTGTTCGACACGCCGGAGATCCCCGTGCTCTACGGCTTCGCCACCTCCGGCCTCACCTTCTCCGGCAACCGCATCTTCCGGGCGAACGGGGGCAAAAAATGGCACCCCGGCAAGAATCTGATCAAGCTGGAGCACTGCAGCGACGTGACGCTCGGCGGCAACAGCTATGTGGGCAGGTTCGAGCTCGGCCTGCTGGAAACCAAGGCCTGCGAGAACGTGCGCACGGAAGACTGACGACCGAGTTTTTCTGAAAAAACAGCCCCGCCTCTTTTGCTTGAGAGGCGGGGCTGCTTGCGCGCTTAGATGTATCGGAGCACGTCGTCCGGCACAAAGGCGCGGCTGTTTTGGATGAACTGCTCGAGGATGCCCTTGTGTGCGCCGCCGATGAGCAGCAGCACGCGCTCGTCCTGCCTGCCCTCGGCCAGCGCGCACAGATTGGCGAAGATGTTCAGGTTGCGCCTGTACCACCAGTTCAGCCAGCCGGTGCCGTAATAGTTCTCTGCGCCCACGCGTGCGAGGTTGACGTAGAGCGCGAGGCAATCCTCGGCAAATTCCGGCGCGTTGTAGCGCCTGTAGGCGTCGCGCACGCTCTCTTTGGTCAGGTCGGGCTGTGCTGCGCGCGTCTGATACTGCGCAAGCTCCTCGGCCAGTGCGGGCTGCGTCGTGACCATCCGCTCAAACACTTCGCCGCAGCTGTGCTCGACGCCGGTCAGCTTCATCCAGTCCACGCATTCCACCGTCTTCAGCCCCGCCGTTTTGGCGATGGGGAAGGCCAGCCTGCCCACTTCGCTCTCTTCCGCGCATTGCCCGGCCAAATACTCTGTATATTCGGCGTTGATCTCCGTGCTCTTGTCGCGGTCGACCTCGACTACGACTTTGGTCGGTTTCCATTGCGCGATCCGCGCGGCAAGCTCTTTCAGTTCGCCTTCGCGCCGGGCAAGCAGCTCCTGCTGCTCGAAATTGCTCCCGTTCTCCTGTGATATAAAGTGGAACGTGCCCACGATCATGATCTTGTTCATTGTCTTCTTCTTTCTGCACGCTTCGGATCGTCCGTATTGCATTATTTCAGGAATTTCGCCACGGCCTTCATCAGCTGCGGAAGATATTTGGCGTGCTCCGGCGGGCGTACCTGCGTGCCGAAGAGCACGACGAGCTCGCGCGCGGGGTCGATGCGCACGCTTGTTCCGGCGGCGCCGTTCCAGCCGAAGGAGCCGTTTTCTTCCGGATAGCAGGACAGACTCTGGTCGGTCATGACGCGCACGGCATAGCCGTAGCCGTAGCCGGGGCAGTCGTCCCAGTCATAGGAGAGGCGCTGCGCGTCGGTAAGGTGGTTTTTCGCCATTTCAGCCACGCTCTCCGCGCTCAGGCAGCGCACGCCGTCGAGCTCGCCGCCGCCGAGCAGCATGCGCGCGAAACGCATGTAATCCGGCAGGGTGGAATAGAGGCCCGCGCCGCCGCTCTCAAAGGGGATGCAGTCCATGTCGTCGTGCTGCTCGGGCTTTGCGCGCAGGCGGTGCTGTTCGGAAAGATAGATCGTAGCGACTCTGGTCTGTTTCTCCTTTGGCACGCTGAAGCCGGTGTCCTGCATGCCCAGCGGCTCGAAAAAGCGCCTGCGCAGGTATTCGCCGAAGGGCATTCCGGCGGCGACTTCGGCGATCCCGCCGAGCACGTCGCAGGAATAGCCGTAGAGCCAGCGCTCGCCGGGCTGGAAAAGCAGCGGGAAGGAGCCGATAAAATCAGCAAAACCGACCGTGTTCGGCGTTTGGTTTTCTGCGCGGAACTGCGCATATTTCCCATTCCAGCCCTCGCAGACCGCCGCCATGACGGGATCGGCAGAGCCTTCGCCGTGATAGGGGATACCCGAGGTCATCGTGAGCAGGTCGTGGATGGTGACGTCGCGCTCCACCGGTACGAGCATTGGCTTTCCTTCGCGCAGCACGCAGACCTTCTGCCCGGCAAAGCCGCGCAGGTATTTGCTTGCGGGGTCGCTCACGCGGAGCCTGCCTTCCTCCTGCAGCGCCATGATGGCGGCGGAGGTGACGACCTTGGACATGGAATAGATGCGCAGAATGCTGTCTAAAGCGAACGGAGTCTGTTTTTCGAGATCGGCGCAGCCGTATGCGCCGGAATAGACGATCCTTCCTTTGTGGCAGACCATGGCGGACGCGCCGGCGGTCATCCCGGAGTCGACAAATGTCTGCAGAAGCGCTGTGATCGGGTCCATGGGAAAGCCCCCTTTTTCATGCGGTTGAGTGGATTATACAGCAAAATGCGCAGGACGGCAATCCTGCGCATTTCGTGATCGATGATTACAGACCAAAGTCTTTATTGGGCGCGGGGCGCCGCATCGGAGAAGAGCACGTCCTGCGTGGCCGTGCCGCAGATGCCGTCTGCATCCAGCCCGGCGGCAGCTTGGAAGGCCTGCACAGCCGCAGCCGTGCCGGAGCCGTAGTCGCCGTCGCATTCGCTGGTGTAGAAGCCCAGCTCGGCCAGCCGCAGCTGCATGCGCCGCACCGCATAGGAGGTGTCGCCCGTTTGGAGCGTGGTGTAGGGCACATCGGCCTCCATCGCGGCGAAATCGAGTCCCTCCGTGGTGCCGATGGTCGTGCTGCCGAGGGGATATTCGGCGTTGTCCGGCAGGCTGTAGAGCTCGTTGAGCGTCACCAGTTCATAACCGACTTCGGTCAGTTTCGGGATGAGCTTGACCAGCTTCTTGAGGTCGGCATCCGTGGAATGGAACAGGAGCACGTCGCCGCTCTTGAGCTTGCTCGTCCATGTGCTCATCTCCGGCGTGCCGCTCAGGCTCCAGTGCGAAACGCCCACATAGCCCAGCTGCTGCAGCATATTGTGCATGCGCTTGTCGTAATCGGCGTTGCCGCCGCGCGGCCTGAGGAAATGCATTTGATAATCCACGCCCAGCGCCTCGGAGACGAGCCGGTTCTGCGCGAGCAGCTGCTCGGTCATCTCCTCCGCTGTCAGAGCGTAGAGGTTGACGTGATTCATCGTGTGATTTTCGATCTCGTGTCCGCCCTCGTGGATCCTGCGCAGCAGCTCCGGGTTGCCCTGCACGGCCTCGCCGATGGGGAAGAAGGTGAGCCGCGCGCCCGTCTGCGCGCAGACCTCCAGGATCTGCTCCACGTTTTCATGCTGCCAGAGATCGTCCACGGTGATGGCGATCTGCTTTTTCTCCGTGGCGGCGCCCGCAAAGACGGGCAGATAGCCCTTGGCGATCTTCGGCAGGATCGCGCCGGCAGTCTCGACCGGAGCGGGCTTTAACAGACCGGATTCGGTTGCGCTTTCCGGCGGTGCGGTCTCCTGTCCGGAGGGGGAGGGCGTCTGCTCGGGCTGCGCTGTGGGCGCGGGGGTCGGCTGCGGGTCGACGGGATCCGGAGCGGAGGCCCAGGGCCGCGCGATCAGCAGCGAGAGCAGCACGATGAGCAGCAGCAGCGCGCCGGCGGCTGCCGCGAGCTGCGCGGGAGAAAACCGCGCCTTTTTTCTTCTGCCTCTTGCCATTTGTATACCAGCCTTTCTGCCGCGATGCGGCGGTGATCAACGAAAAACGAGAAACAGCGCGATCGCCAGCGCGGTCTCCAGCACGCACAGCGCGGGAACGCCCCAGCGAAAGAGCGGCTTTTGCGTCTTGTGGCGGAAATGCTGCATGCCCAGCAGCGCGCCCCATGCGCCGCCCAGCAGCGCCCAGAGCATCAGCGCCTTTTCGGAAATGCGCCATTGCCCCTTGCGCGCGCGGCGCTTATCAAGCCCCATGGCGAAAAAAGCGCCGATATTGACGGCCAGCAGCGCGCCGGCGATCCATTTCCACATCGTGCGGGGCCTCCTTTTCGGGAGAATTCGAGCTTTTCCGAATGGTATTGTACTGTTCGCGCGGGGTGTTCGTCAAGCATGCGATAAAACAGACCGAAGTCGTTGCTTGCTTGGCGTTGGTTTTGCTCTGTCATTATTTAAGACGTCGGCGCGCGCCGCGGCGTTCCGCGGAAAAGGGAAAATAAGGAAGAAGAGCCATTGCCCGGAATATGTGCGCGATGGTATAATGAAGGCGAAGCTGAGCGCGCTGCGCCGGGATAATTCAGTTGGGAG
>JAUMYC010000113.1 GCA_030528845.1 Eubacteriales bacterium | reverse complement strand
TTATGGAACGTACACCACGGGAAAATAAAAAAGTTTTCGAGGTCTGCCGAGCGCATCATCCCTACCAGCGCGCCGGAAGCATTGCGCAGGCTGTCCAGCGGTTCCGGGCTGCAGGGCATGACACCATATTCGTCAAAAAACAGCGGCGCGTCGGGCAGGCTGTATTTTTTGATCCCCGCGCGATGCAGATTGTACATCTGCTGCAGCACGTTGGTATCGGGGCAGTAGGCATGCATGGAATAGAAATCGATCTTCCGCGTCGGGCAGGCATCTTCCGAAAGGGCCTGCAGATACTCCATCCACATACCGTCCAGCACGCCGTTTTCCGTCATGGCTGCTCCGCCCACCTTGAGGGCCCATCCGCGCCGCATGTTCAGGCGATCGACAGCCCTGCACACTGCATCGTACAAAGGCATATATTCTTTTATCGTCAGAGAGCCGAAGCTCCTGATCTCGCTTTCGTTGGATACTTCGATATACGCGATGTTCGGGCATAGCTCCCGGCAATGCTCGATCACGCGCTCCACGATCTGCCCGTACTTTTCATAGGACATCAGCCCGTCCGCCGTTTCCCGCTCAAAGCGGCGAACGTTGAGCAGCGCCTCGTCGGCCATGCTGCAGAACACCCGCAGATACTCCTCAAAGCGGGTGTCGGAAGGGCGAGTTTTCGGCCAGTCATAGGGGTAATAGCGCCTATCCCCCAGCTTGTCGACGCCGATCTGATAGTTCCAGTCGTATGCATTCTGCTCCGCATCATAGATCTCGTCCAGCGTCACCCATGTGCGGATGATCTTCGGCCGCCCGTTTTGGCTGATCCAACGCGCCGGAAAATCGACCGGCGGCGTATAGCGCAGCGTGGAATTCTGATATCGTTCGATGCGAGGCCATTTCCGGATCACCCGCGAACGATGCACGGTGAACGACAGCTCCGTCCCGTTGTTCATTGCCCTTCCTCCTTCGGCCTGTCATGCCTCCCGCCGCAGCTCATCGGCGCAGACCGGAGCTTTCGGCCCGTTTTTTCTCTTTCGCAATTCATTTTGGCTGTGTGTTCCAAAGCAAAAGAGAGCGGCTCGGCACAATATCCGATCCGCTCTCTTTTTTGAATCGATCACAGAACCAGCGACGGCGCAGTGTAAACGCGCGCGGCCATTTCGCTGTCGAGCATATAAAGGCTCCTGGGGTCGTTGCCGTACAGCTCGAACTTTTTGATCAGGCTGTCCGCGTTGTTTTCCTCTTCGCCCTGCTCCTTGACGAACCAATCCAGGAACTGCATGGTGCGGAAATCCTTGACTGCGTAAGCAGCCTCGTAGATGGTGTGGATCAGGCCGGTGACATAGATCTCATGCTTAAGGCCCTCCTGCAGGACCTTCAGATCGCCGGTCAGCTCGACGGCGGGCTTGTCGATCGCCTCCAGAGTGATCTTCTCGCCGTTGTTCTGCAGATACTGCAGGAACAGCATGGCGTGATCGCGCTCCTCCTGCGCCTGAATGCGATACCAGTTTCCGAAGCCGTTGAGTTCCTTGTCATAGAAATAGTTCGAGAAATCCAGATAGAGATACGCCGAATAGAATTCCTTATTGATCTGCTGGTTGAGAAGCTCCACGACTTTGCGATCCAACATAGGGTTCATCCTCCTATTGATTCATAACTTGTTACGCCAAATGTATTATATACCCTGATCCCGATCTTTGGCAATATCGGGAAGCAGATCCCGAACGAAAGGCCTTGTCTTTTCGAGGATCGCGCCGAGCTGCTGTTTTTCCTCCTCGCTCAGCGCGCAAAGCAGCTTCTCTTCCGTCAGCTCGCCGCGGCGCAGCGCCTTCTTAACGGCGCGGAACGTCCAAAGAGCATTCCAAAGCAGCCCGCCTTCCGCCACCTTCTTCTCCCATTTGCGCTGCTTCCTGCGGGAAGAAGCGCCTGTTTCCGCTTCTGTGATATCATGCTTTACAAAATACGACTTGCCGTATTTGCAGCGCGCGCAGCCGACGGCGCAATGCTTGCTGCAGCCCGGGCAGACGTATTGTCCGTGTTTCTTCAACGAGGTCACCTCCTGTGTCTGCTTTTATTATATCCCCTTCCGCCCGCGCTGAAACAGAAAAACGCACGCGCTTCTGGTCTTCTTTCCGCTTATACAAGAATCCTTGGAAAAAAGCGCCGAACGCGGTATAATGGACGCGAGGTGAAGCGAACGATGGCAAGAAAGAAGAAGAAGCTGCCCTGGCAGAATTGGATCGCCGCAGCGTTTATGTTGAGCATGGGCGCGGCCTGCGGCGCAGCAATGGTGTATTTTTTGGATATGTACGCCGAGGGCTGGAGCACGGCGCTGCGGTATGCGGCGCTGATCGGGCTGATCGTCATCATGTATGCAGCCATGGGCGTGCAGATCATCATACACGAAGCCGGGCATCTGGCGTTCGGCCTGTGGACGGGCTATTCCTTTTCCTCCTTCCGCGTAGGGAGCATGGTCTGGCTCAGGCAGGAGGGGCGTCTCGTGCGCAGAAAGTATTCTCTGGCGGGCACGGGCGGGCAATGCCTTCTGGCGCCGCCGCCGCTCGACGAAAACGGAAAAATGCCGGTCGTGCTGTACAATCTCGGCGGCTCGATCATGAATCTCGTCTTCTCCGCGCTGTGCATGGGCCTGTGGGCGCTGTGTCCGGCCCTCTCCCTCTGGCGTATCGTGTTCGCCATCTTCGCGCTGGTGGGCGTCGCCTTTGCGCTGATGAACGGCATTCCCCTGCGCATGGGCGCGGTGGACAACGACGGCTACAACGCGCTGACGCTCTGCAAGAACGCGCAGTCTGTGCGCGCATTTTGGCAGCAGATGGCTGTCAGCGACGCGACGACGCGCGGGCTGCGCCTGCGGGACATGCCGGCGAATTGGTTTGCGATGCCACATGAACAGAGCATGGACAACAGCCTCGTCGCGGCAGTGGGCGTTCTGGCCTGCTCGCGGCTGATCGACGAGCATCGCTTCGCCGAAGCGGAGTCGCGGATCGAACAGGCCCTGGCGGCGGACGGCCTGAACGGCCTGTATAAGGCGCAGCTGATTGCGGAAAAGGCATACTGCGAGCTGATCGGCCCCTGCAGGCGCGAGGTCGTGGAAGGGCTCATGAACAAGGAGCAGCGCAAGATGATGCAGGCAATGAAGACCTTGCCCCAGTTCGTGCGCCTGCAATACGCCCATGCGCTCCTTTTAGAACGCGACGCGAAAAAAGCCGACGCCGCTCTGGCTTCGTTTGAGAAAATCGCCGCGACGTATCCGTATCCGGCGGAGATCGAATCCGAACGCGAGCTGATCGAGATCGCCCGGCAGCGCGCAGCAGCGGAGGCCTGAACGCACGCACCATTATCGGAATGATCCCCCATCGGCGGACGCGCGCAAAACCTTTCGTGTATTTTACATTCTTCCCTATTTATATACGTTTTCTTTCCGTACAATGCTCGCATACGACATCTTCAATACAGAGAAAAGGAGAAGATCAGGCATGATCAGACAGAATCTGAACAGGAAATGGGAGTTCAAGAAGGGCAAGTCCTCTTTGATGGCGGCGATGACCGGAGGAGCGGCGCAGGTGAACTATGTGAACCTTCCGCACGACGCGATGATCCACGAGACCCCCTTCAAGGACGCTGTTTCCGGCGCGCAGACGGGCTTTTATCCGGGCGGCGGATACACCTACACGAAGACTCTCTCCGTCCCGCAGGAATGGGCCGGCAAAGAGGTCTTTATCGAATTTGAAGGCGTGTATCAGACGGCGATGGTGTACGTCAACGGCGATTTTGCCGGCAACAATCTGCACGGCTACGGCGAATTCATCGTGCCGGTGCACAAGTATCTGCACTTCGGCGCGGACAACGAGATCAAGGTCATCGCCAACAACCCCGACCCCAACAGCCGCTGGTATTCCGGCAGCGGCATCTACCGCAGCGTGAACCTGATGGTCGGCGGAGACGTACATATCGTGCCCAACGGCGTGCGCTTCACCACCAAGGACGCCGACGCGCAGGCCGCCGTTGTCGAAGTGGAGACCAAGATCGTAAGCATCGTGCGCGAACGGCGCACGGTGGAAGTGCATACGCAGATCGGCTTCGGCGGCGAAACGGTCAAGGAGGATACGATCGAGCTGACCGTATGGCCGGGCGAGAGCGAAACAGTGCGCTGCAATCTGCTGATCGAAGACCCGCAGCTTTGGGACTGCGACTGCCCGAACCTGTATGATGTGAAGGTCGAGATCGTCGAAAACGGTATCGTGCTCGATGCCGAGGAATTCAAGACCGGCATCCGCACGATCACGCTGGATGCGCAGCGCGGCTTCCGCCTCAACGGCAGGGAGACCAAGATGGCCGGTACCTGCATCCACCACGACAACGGCGTCATCGGCGCGGCTACTTTTGCCGCGGCCGAAGAAAAGCGCGCCCGCGAAATGCGCGCGGCGGGCTTCAATGCCATCCGTTCCGCGCACCATCCGATGAGCCGCGCCATGCTCGAGGCCTGCGACAAATACGGCCTGCTGGTCATGGACGAGCTCAGCGACGTATGGTATCACCACAAAAATCCCAACGATTTTGCGGTGAACTACGACGCCTGCTGGGAAAGCGAAGCGGAGAAGATGGTGGCCAAGGATTACAACCACCCCTGCGTGGTGCTCTATTCCATCGGCAACGAGATCATCGATCTGGGCAAGGAGACCGGCGGCCGCCTCAGCCGCAAGATCGCCAACAAATTCCGCGCGCTCGATCCCACGCGCTTCACCACCGCCGGCATCAACGGCATGATGAACGCGATGGGCTTTGGATATATCCAAACCATCGTCGCGGACATCCTCAAGGCGCAGGGCATCGACCCTGCCGCGATGGCCGGCGGCGAGGGCGGCGTTGCGGGCATGAACATGATGATGACGCTGCTCAACAGCAACGAATTCGCCTCCCACCCGCTGATGACCAAGGCGCTGGAGCAGTCCGGGCAGGCGCTCGACGTGGCCGGCTACAACTATCTGACCGGCAGGCACGAGATGGAAGCGCAGCTGCATCCGAACAAGCCCATCGTCGGCTCCGAGACCTTCCCCGCAGATATCGTGCGCCTGTGGCGCATCGTGGAGGACAACCACCATGTGCTGGGCGATTTCACATGGACCGGCTACGATTATCTGGGCGAGGCCGGCTGCGGCATCTTCTACTATGACGGCACGGTGAACTTCTCCTCCCATTTCCCGGACAGGCTCGCCTACATCGGCGATATCGATATCATCGGCAACCGCAAGCCCATCTCCTATCTGCGCGAGATCGTCTACGGCCTGCGCAAGGAGCCGTACATCGGCGTGATCCGCATGAATCGCTATGGCCAGGCGAGCAGCCGCACCGCATGGATGTTCAAGGACAACATCGCCTCCTGGACCTGGCCGGGCTTCGAAGGTAAGGAGACCGAGGTGGATATCTATTCGGCCGATCCCGAAGTCGAGCTCTTCATCAACGGCGTATCGCAGGGCAAAAAGCCCGCAGGACGCGAAAACGGCTTCACCGCCACCTACACCGTCGCCTATCAGCCCGGCGAGATCGTCGCCGTCGGCTATGACGCCGCGGGCGCGGAAACGAGCCGCTTCTGCCTGAAGACCGCAGGCGAACAGGTTCTCCTCCATGCTTCCGCCGACAAGATGGAGCTCGCAGCGGGCGGACAGGATCTCGCATTTGTGACCGTGCGCCTGACCGACGAAAACGGCGCGCCGAATCGCTTTGTGCAGAAGAAGGTACATGTCTGCGTCGAAGGCGCAGGCACTCTGCAGGGCTTTGGCAGCGCCGACCCGCAGCCGCTGGCTTCCTATGACGCAGAGGAATGGGACACCTACGACGGCGAAGTCATGGCCGTGGTGCGCTCCGGCGACGAGGCCGGCAAGCTCACCGTGCGCTTCAGCGCGGAGGGCTGTGAAGACGCGCCGGTCGAGCTGAGCGTCCGCTGAGCCCCCTTCCCCGCCTGTTCGGTAAACGAAAGGCCTCACCCGTCCGCAGCGGACGGGTGAGGCCTTTTTCTGTTCATGTCTATGGGGCGGAAGGCTTATTGCTTTTCGCCCATTTCTGCGATCGTCTTTTTCAGCGAATGCATCTCCTCGAGCATGTTCATCTGCAGCTCGAAGCTTTGGCGGGTCTTCTTGCCCTGCGTATCCAAAACGAGGCCGACGCCGAAGATCAGCAGCGCAGCAATGCCGAGAAAGCCGGAAACGATCAGCGTGGGCAGGCGCGGCACCAGCCCCGTTGTGTTGAACTCCGTCATGACGGGGATAAAGAGCGCCAAGACGATGAGAAAGACGAGCCCTGCAATGCAGCTGAAGAACGGCAGGGGGCGATAATCCTTCACCAGCTTTCCGATGGTCCGGAGCACCTTAAAGCCGTCGGAATAGGTGTTGAGCTTGGAGACGCTGCCCTTCGGACGGTCTCTGTAGCCTACGGACACAGAAGAGAGCGCAAGATTCTTGTCCAGCGCGTGGATCGTCATCTCCGTTTCGATCTCAAACCCCTTCGACATGACCGGGAAGCTCTTGACGAATTCACGGCTGAAGGCGCGGTAGCCCGTCATGATGTCCGTGACTTTGCCTCCGAAAAAGCCGTTGACGAGATTGCGCACCAGAATATTCCCGACATTGTGGAAGGGACGCTTGTTCTCGGTGAAATACGTAGAGGACAGGCGATCGCCGATGACCATATCGGCGCCCTGATCAAGCACCTGATCCACCATCGTCCGCGCATCTTCCGCCGGGTAGGTGTCGTCCCCGTCGATCATCAGATAGCAATCCGCATCGATCTCGCGGAACATGGTGCGGATCACGTTCCCTTTGCCCTGCCGGCGTTCATAGCGCACGATCGCGCCGGCGCGGCGGGCGATCTCGTCGGTGTGATCCTGCGAATTGTTGTCATAGACATAGATATCGGCTTCCGGCAGCGCCGCGCGATAATCCGCGATCACCTTGGCGATCGTCTGGCTTTCGTTGTAGCAGGGGATCAGAACCGCGATCTTCTGAGAAAGCATATCCTTCACTCACTCTCTGTAGAATCTTCTGCCGGGGGCACTGCGGGCTTGTTCCGGCACAGGGTACGCTGCATCGAAAAGGTCATGAACGCGAGGGCGAGAACGCCCAGCTGGATGAAATAGATGTATCGGAAGCTCTGATGATACAACACCAGAACCATTGCGCCTATGTTCCCCAGCAGAGGCATGGCAGGCCACCACATCCTGCCCAGACGGTTTTTCAGCCAATAGATGATCAATACCAGCAGGAAGATCAAATAGGCTCCAGAGCGCCAGAGCAGCATATCCGACACCTGGTCCCGCTCGTCCTCTCCCTCCACGGCAAAGTGTACGAGACTGCGGTAGAAGTTCGCAATGGGATTGTCCGGATAATAGTATGCGCCGTCTTCATAGCCTTCCTTGACCAGACCCGCTTCGGAATGGATGAACACCGCATCGAACACGCGGACGTTGAAGCTGTCGGCGTCGTCCGGCTGCGTTACGTCCCACATGATGTTCATCCCGTCCAAACGATCCTTAATAACGATATCGGGATACCGGAAGAGCGCTTCGAAATAAATGCGGAAGGATTCCGTCAGCCCGAAAGAGGAGAGATCCATCCCGGCGCTGTTCTCCCCGTCTCCCCAGAGATAGTTGTCATGTCCTACAAAGCGCCCGTAGTACTCCGCCCACGCCTCTGTGCTCATCACATCTTCCAGCCGCGCATTCGTCTCTTCGGAAAACGTCTTCCCCTTATTCAGACACGAACCGACTCCGCAGAACATCGTCACATACGGCTTGACCGGGTTTGGCTGCACATGCAGCGCTCTGAAGAGAGGGCCATCGGTGCCGCAGATGAGAACGACCGCCGCAACGAGACAGGCCACAGCCCGCAGTTTTATCGCGTTCCAATGCCTGAACGTGACGATGAGCAGGACGATCGCCATGAACACGAGCGGGATCATTCCG
>JAUMYC010000112.1 GCA_030528845.1 Eubacteriales bacterium | reverse complement strand
AAGAACACATCCCTCTGGGCGCGCTCGCGGGGGTGCGGGGGCAGAGCCCCCGCAAAGGCGCCAAAGCCGCAGCTTTGGCGCAGCAGGGGGTGCAGGGGGACATAGTCCCCCGCCCCCGTTCCCCTCCCTTACTTCTGCGGGAATACGGGATACACGCTGAAGGGTTCGTCGAAAATATCGACATACGCCCAATACTCGTGGCAGTTGTCCCCTTCCACGCTGAACCCCAGCCTGCCCTCCAGCGGCCTGAGCCATTTCTCCGGCTCAGCGGGGTCCCAGTGCATTTCCACGGGGTTGGGCGCGCCCATGGCGGCATAGAGCAGCGGCCCGTATTCCACGGCGTAGCGGTCCTTGCCGATGATCTCCTCTCCGCCGGAATACTTCGTGATCTTAAAGGACATGGGCAGGTCGTATTCGAAGATATCGCCTGCCTTCACATTTTCATACACGATATAATGGCTCTTTTCGCCTTCGCAGGCCCAGCGCGGCATGCGCACGCGCAGCGTAAAGGGCTGATCAGCCTCTTCAATCGTGATCTTCACATGCCCGCTCTCCGGCAGATCCGTCTCCGTGCGGACGGTCGCGTGCGGCAGCTTCGCCACGGAGGGCGCGAAGATGTCCACGAACACGCCCTCGGCATCATAGCTGTAGAGGAACTGCGGCAGAAGGCCCGCAAGGCGCGTGCCGAGGCTGGCGCAGCAGGTGGCGCGGTCGAGATAGCGCCAGTCCTTCGTGCGCTCGAGGAAGTTGAGATAGTGATAGCCCGTGGAGCCGACCTGCGCGGCAAAGAGCACGTTGTAGAGCGAGTTTTCGATCTCGTCCACATAATGCGCGTTCAAGGGCTCGAGCCGGTGCATGCGCTGGTTGAGCAGGATCCAGAAATTGGTGGAGCACAGCTCGTTGTAGTGGTGCTTCGGGCTGAGCCAGTTGCAGCCGGGCCAGTAGGTGTCAAATTCGCACATATTGATGCCGCCGCCCACATGCTGCCATTTCTCCTCATACATGGAAAGAGCCGTCTTCACCGCGTCGATGTAGATCGCATCGCCCGTGGCGCGGTAGAGATCGCAGTAGCCCTCCAATGTGGTCAGCAGAGTGGAATGCGGATGGTTGCCGGGGTGGTCGTAGATGGCGCGGTGATCGCGCGCGATGACCTGCTTGAGCCACCACGTCTCCTGATAATGATCGACGGCGACCTGCATGTCCTCCCATTTGCCGTTGGGCGCGTCATACATGCGCGTGTTGGCGAGGATGCCCTGAAAGCCGAGGTTGAGATCCTTCACATAGGGCAGGACGGAGCTCGTGTTGAAATAATCCGCCATATCGCGCGCGAGGCGGAAGCCGTCCTCCATGCCGGCATAGCCCGCGTCGAGCAGGCCGAAGGTGATCCATGCGCGGGTATAGTTCGGGTATTCCTTGCTGTCGAATTTCTCGCGCGGGATGGGGATGATAAATCCGTCCTCGTCGCGGCATTCCTCCATCTCCCTTAAAAGCGCCTTGGCTGTTTTGCGCAGCTGCGCATCTTCCTTCCAGAGCAGCGCCGTGCACGCGCCCATGAGGAATTCGCCGGCGGTCTGCCCCTTGAGGTTGTTCTCAAAATGGCCGGCGTCGGCCGCATAGGGCACGCCGGGTGCCTTTTTGCCCTTGTGCACGCGATACCAGTAGAGCATCCTGTCCAGATCGAACCCCTTGAGGAATTCGATATTGTTTTCAAACACCTTCTTGAAGCGCCCTCCGGTCAGCTCCACGCCGCCCATGGGCGAGAGCGCCTTGTATTCCACAGCATATTTTGCCATTCGTTCTCTCTCCTCCCTCGCGGAGCGCCGCGGCGCCCCGGTTCGTCTGCATACAGTATACACCCTACGCACCGGCGCAGGGAACAGCATTTGACAGAAATTTCACGCAGCCGGGGCTCCGCTGCGCAGGAAAACAAAAAAAGCGACGCGCGGGAATTAACCATGGGCTGATACAATAGAAGAGGAACCGCAAACAAACGCTGAATAAAGAAAGGTCTGTCCGCCCATGGAACTCGCCATGATCTGCGCCAAACAAATCGTCGGGATCCTCCTGATCATGCTCGCCGGCGTCATCTGCGCCAAGACAAAGATCCTCGACCGCGAGGTAAACAAGCGCCTGAGCGACCTGCTGCTCAACATCGTCTCCCCCGCCGTGTTCCTTCTGGCCTACCAGCGCGAATACGACCCGAGCGACGCGCGCAACCTGCTCATCGCCTTTGCGCTGTCGCTGCTGGCGCTGCTCATCTCCTGCGGCGTGGCCTATCCCCTCTTCCGAAAGCGCGCCGACGACCGGCGCTACTGCTCCGAGCGCTTCGGCGCCATCTACGGCAACGCCGGCTTTTTCGGCATCCCGCTGGTCAACGGCGTGTTCGGGGCCGAGGGCGTGTTCTACCTCACCGCCTTCATCACCGCCTTCAACCTGATGGTCTGGACGCACGGCGTGATCTGCATGAGCGGCCGGTTCGACCTGCGCAGCCTGAAAAAAGGCCTGCTCACCCCCTCGATGATCTCCATCTGTCTGGGCATCGTGCTCTTCTTCGGGCGCGTGCGCCTGCCGGAGCTCATCGCGACGCCGCTGGAGTATATCTCCTCGCTCAACACGGGCCTTGCCATGCTCGTGGCGGGCGTTTCGCTGGCCAACACCGACCTCAAGGCGCTCCTGAGCGGAAAGCGAGTGTTTCTGGTGTGCCTTGCGCGGCTGCTGCTCTGCCCCGCGCTCTTCGGCCTTGCGCTGATGGCCCTGCCCGTCGAGCCGCTGCTGCGCGGCACGCTGCTTTTAGCCTCGGCCTGCCCCTGCGCCACGATGGTCATCCTCTTTGCCTATCGCTACGGCGGAGACGACATCTACGGCACGCAGATCTTCACCGCGTCCACCCTCCTCTGCGCCCTGAGCATCCCGCTGGTCATGCTCATGGCCTGAGGCGGCATGCATAAATCCGGACACATCTGCGCAGGAATTGTAAAAAAAAGCGCTCTTTTTCACAGGCGGTTGCTTTATCGCCGCAAAGGGTCTATAATACTATTGACATATCTTAGAAATATGGAATCGTTATAGCAAACTGGAAAAGCCGAGGAGTTTTGAACATGGCAAAACGCATTCTGATCGTAGACGACGAGCCTCTCATTGTAAAGGGCCTGAAGTATTCTCTGGAGCAGGACGGCTATGAGACCGACTCCGCCGCAGACGGCGAAGAGGCCATCAACAGCTTTTTTGCGGGGAATTATGATCTGGTGCTTCTGGATGTGATGCTGCCCAAGCTCAACGGCATCGAAGTCTGCCAGCGCATACGCGAGCGCAGCAACGTGCCGATCATCATGCTCACCGCAAAGGGCGAGGATATGGACAAGATCCTCGGTCTGGAATACGGCGCGGACGACTATATGACCAAGCCGTTCAACATTCTGGAGGTCAAGGCGCGCATCAAGACCATCTTCCGCCGCACGGCCATGATCAGCAAGGAAAACAATTCCAAGATCATCAAGATCCGCGAGATGACCATCAACGCCAACAGCCGCTCGGTCTCCATCGGCCAGAAGGAAGTGAACCTGACGGCCAAGGAATTCGACCTTCTGCAGCTGTTCGCCTCCAACCGCGGCACGGTCTTCAGCCGGGAACAGCTTCTGGAGACCATCTGGAAATACGACTATCTGGGCGATCTGCGCACGGTGGACGTGCACATTCGCCGCCTGCGCGAAAAGGTAGAAAAGAACCCGGCCCAGCCGGAATTCATCTTCACCAAGTGGGGAGTCGGATACTATTTCACTGACAAAGATTAAGAATATCCTCGGTTCGATCCGATGGAGAATCATACTCGCCTATCTGCTGCTCATCTGCGCGGCGTTCACGATCGTGGACTTCTCGCTGATCCAGCTGATAGGCGAATATCTGTTTACGCAGAAGGTAAACGAGGCGGAGCGCTTCGCAGGCAGCGCCGCCGCCCGCACGGCCGTGGCGTTCTCCGTTTCGGATGCAGACGCGCTGCAGGCGCTGCTGAGCGAGCTGAGCGCGGAAAACAACGCGCGCATATTGATCACGGACCAATACGGCGTGGTGCAGGCGGACAGCCTCGGCACGATGAACGGCCGGCTGCTGGCCATGGAAGAAGTGGCGCAGGTGCTCGGCGGCAGCGAATCTGCCTACGGCTACTATAACATAGAGCCCTCCGCATGGATCGCCGTGTCCATGACGCAGGACGAGGCCATCGGCGTGCACGCCGCGCCCGTGCGCAGCGGAAACACGCTCTGCGGCGCGCTGGTCTATATCGCCTCCGCGCAGGAGATCTACGAGAGCCTGACGCTGATCCAGCGGCAGATCCTCACATGGCTCGTGCTCATCGCCGTCATCGTCGTGGCCGTGGTCGTGGTCATCTCCGGCGCCATGACGCGTCCCATCGCCGAGCTCAACCAGGGCATCATGAAAATGGCCCGGGGCGACATGCACGCGCATGTGCATGTGCGCGGCAGCAGCGAATTTGCGCGCCTCGGCCGCGCCTTCAACCAGATGTCCGACCAGCTCGAACGCCTCAACACCACGCGAAACGAATTCGTCTCCAACGCCTCCCACGAGCTCAAGACGCCGCTGAGCACGACGAAGATCCTCGTGGAGACGCTGCTTTATCAGGAAACGCTCGACCAGGAGATGACGCGCGAATTCCTCAACGACATCAACCGGGAGATCGACCGCATGAACCTGCTGGTGAGCGATCTGCTCTCCCTCGTGCGCATCGACAGCGGCGGTCTGCAGCTCAACATCGCCGAGGTCTCCCTCGGCTCCATCGTCAGCGACACCGTGCGCCGCATCCAGCATATCGCGCAGGACCGCAGCATCCAGGTGCGCTGCGATATCTGGGAAGACGTGCGCGTGCAGGGCGACAATATCAAGCTGCAGCAGGTCGTCTACAACCTCACGGACAACGCCGTGAAATACACCCAGAGCGGCGGCGCCGTGCGCGTGGAGCTCGCCCGCAGCGGCAAAAAGGCCGTCATCACCGTGACGGACAACGGCATCGGCATCCCCGCCAAGGACATCCCCCATATCTTCGATCGTTTCTACCGCGTGGACAAGGCGCGCTCGCGCGAGACGGGCGGCACGGGCCTCGGCCTTGCCATCGTCAAGCAGATCGTCGGCCTGCACGGCGGCGAGATCACCTTCGCCAGCGAAGAGGGCGTCGGCTCCGTGTTCACGGTGGAACTGCCCGTGGCCGGCCCGGGCGCCGCGCCCAAGAACGCCGAATGAGCCGCGCGCTCTTGCCAAGAACAACAAGGAGACAGGCGATATTTATGCACAACAGCCGCTTGACCCGCCTTGCAGCCGCCCTGACGGGCCTGTGCCTGTGCGCAGCGCTCTTTTCCGGCTGCACGAACCTGTCCTTCGAGAGCATGGACGCGCCCGTGGCCGTCCTGCCCACGCCCGACGCCTCCGCCCTCGCCGCACCCGTCGGAGACAGCCGCGCGCGCTATTCCATCCGCGCCACGCTCTATTACCGCACCAACGAGGGCCAGCTCTCCTCCGCCCTGCGGCTCATCCACGTAGACCCGGAGGACGACCCCCTGCGCCTGATCATCGAATCCCTTCTGGAAAAGCCCTATTCCTCCTCGGGCCTTCTGCCCATCGCGCCGGAGGGCACCGAGCTCAACGGCGTGCGCCTGTCCAACGGCATCGCCGTGGTGGACCTGAACGCGCAGGCGCTCTCCGAGGGCGAGGAATACTTCTACATCGCGCGCGCCGCCATCGCGCGCACTCTGCTGGGGCTGGAGACGGTGCGCTGCGTGAACGTGCTGGTGGAGGGCCGCGCCGCCGAGGCGGACGGCATGCCTCTGGGCGCGCTGACGCGGCAGGACAGCAGCGCTTCCATCGGCTATATCCAGCACGTCTCCGAGCAGGCGCTGCTGGACACCGACGGCGGCTTTATCGAGCGCCAGGCCGTGCTCTATCTGCCCGGCGCGCCGGATGAGCCCTTGTCTGTGGACTGCGCGACGCTGCGCCTCGGCGACAAGTCCTATCTCGACGACCTGCTCCGCGCCTATGCGTCCGCCCTGCCCGGGCAGCTCTTCCCGCCGGAATACACGAGCCTGATCGAAGCCGAAACGGGCATGGACGAGGCCGGCAAGCGCATCCTCAGCCTGCGCCTGCCGCAGGAGTTGGCCGCGTACGCCCCGCAGGAGAGGCTCATCCCCGGTCTGATCAGCACCCTTTGCGCCTTCGCGCCCCATATCGACGCCGCGCGCGTGGATCTTGGCGGCGAGCCCGTGCTCCTCGCGGGCGGCTTTACCGCCGACGAAGAGGGCCTTTTCGACCCGCGGCAGATGTTCTCTCTGGCGGGCAGCTCGGCCGGGCTCTATTTCATGGCGCAGGACGGCTCCCTTCTGCGCACCACGCGCGTCCTTCCCGAGAGCACCCTCAGCGCGCGCAGCCTGCTCTCCGCGCTGATCGACGGCCCCTCTCAGGCGGACGCCGAAGGCCTCGCGGGCGTCTTCCCGCAGGGCGCGCGCAGCGAGGACGTCCTCGGCATCCGCATCGCCGACGGCGTGGCGCATGTACACTTCTCCTCCGCGCTCTACAGCGCCTGTCAGGCCTTTTCGCCGCAGCAGGAGCGCGCGCTGGTCTATTCCGTCGTCAACACCCTCGTGGAAAACCTTTCCACCGTACAACGCGTGCAGTTTTACATCGACGGCGCCACGGCCTCCACCTTCGCCGGGTCGATCTCCATCATCTCTCCGCTGATGGGCAACCCCGGGCTGGTGCGGGAATAATGCAGCGGCGGCCATAAAAAAGGAGGAAGCGCCTTGCACGAGCTTACGCGGCTGATCCGGGAATTTTCGCCCACCTGCGCGCAGGAGGCGGCGGACAAAGAGCGCATGCTGCAGTACATCGCGCTCTTCCCGCACGATATCCTCACCCGCGAAAACCCTCTCTGCCATTTCACCGCCTCGGGCTGGATCACCGACCCCGCGCGCTCGAAGGTGCTGATGATCTGGCACAATATCTACCGCTCCTGGTCATGGACGGGCGGCCATGCGGACGGCGAGGCCGATCTTCTGGGCGTGGCCCTGCGCGAGGCGCGCGAGGAAACGGGCCTTGTGCAGGTCGAGCCTGTCTTGCGCAGCCCGGTCACGCTGGAGATCATCACCGTGCCGGGGCATGTCAAGCGGGGCGCGTTCGTCTCGCCGCATCTGCACCTGAACCTGACCTTTCTCCTCTGTGCAGAGGACAGCCAGCCCCTGCGCCCAAAGAGCGACGAAAACAGCGGCGTGGCGTGGTTCACGCCCGAAGAGGCCGAGGCCGCCTGCACCGAGGTGTGGATGCGCGACCACATTTACCGCAAACTGAATGAAAAACTGCGGACGCTTTGATGCATCCGCAGTTTTTGAGCATTATGCAGTTTGATGCTCCCTGCCGTAGAGCATGGGTTTGGAGAAGCGCTCGTTGAAGAATGATACCAGCGGGCCCATGCACAGGGCCGTCAGCACCGTGCCCACGCCGGGGATGAAGCCCAGCGCCCAGCCGGCAAAGACGCAGGTGAGGTCGGTAGCGATGCGGATGAAGCGGAAGGGCGCGATCTTCTTTTCAGCCAGATGCAGCGCAATGGCGTCGTAGGTGGACACGCCCATGTCCGCCGTCATGTATACGGAGGCGGAAAAGCACAGAACGATCATGCCGATGACGATGTAAACGATGCGCAGCGCCATGGTGGGTTCGCCCATCAGCGCAAAGATGAGCTTTTCCGACCCGTCGATCACATAGCCCAGCAGGAACAGGTTGATGAACGTGCCAAGGCCGATGAAGCGGCGGTTCATGAAAAACACCAGCACCAGCAGCACCACGTTGATGATGACGTACAGCGTGCCAAAATCCATGGGGATAACGTGATGCAGGCCGTTGCACAGGCACTGGAACGGATCCACGCCAAAGGCCGCCTGCTTGAACAGGCCCACGCTCGCGCCGCAGATGAGGA
>JAUMYC010000111.1 GCA_030528845.1 Eubacteriales bacterium | reverse complement strand
GAAGTCCGGGTGCATGGTGTCCCCCTGGGTGGTCCGTGTCCGCCGGGGCTGCTGCTCCCGGCTGGTTACAGACTCCGGCTAAGGCCCCCGGCCGCACATCGGGAGACTTCACCAGACAGCGGCGCGGGGGGCCCCCCCCGCCGCGGGGCGGGGGGGGCCCCTCCCCCGGCCGGTTGGGGGGCGGCCCTCTCCTTGGCCAAGCGCCGCTTGTTTTTGCACAGCTGCCGGGTGTATAATGGAAAAAATGCGCGAGGAGGCGAACGGTATGATCAAAGAGAGGCTGGCGCTCGAAGCGATCCGGGAGGAGATGCGCTCGATCCCCGGGCATGTTGGCATGTACTATCAAAACCTCGTCACGGGCGAGGAGTTCGACGTGCGGGGCGAGGAGCCCTTTCTCGCCGCGAGCGTGATCAAGCTTCCGCTGCACCTGTTTGCGCTGGCGCAGGCCGAGGCCGGCCTGATCCGCATGTCGGACAGGCTGCTGGTGGAGGAGAGCGACAAGGTGCCCGTGTGCGGCGCGCTGACGCTGTTCACTGGCCCCGTAGAGGCGGACATCGCCACGCTCTGCCGGCTGATGATCTCGCTGAGTGACAACACCGCCACAAACCGGCTCATCCGGCACTTCGGCATGCGGGCGATCGAAGAAGGCTTCGCGCACCTCGGCTTGCAGACGACGCGCATCCGCCGCCTGCTCTTTGACACAGAGGCATCAAACGCCGGCGTCCAGAACACGATCTCTCCCAGGGAGATGGGCGCGCTGCTGGCGGGGCTGTATCGCAGGGAGATCCTCAGCGAGGCCTCCTGCGAGCAGGCGCTGGACATCCTCCTGCAGCAGCAGATCGACCACAAGCTCAACGGCAAGATCTGCGGCCGCGCAGAGATCGCGCACAAGACGGGCGAGGACGACGGCCTGAGCAACGACGTGGGCATCGTGTACGCGAAGCAGCCGTTCGTGCTCTGCTTCGCCGGGCATGACACCGACGTGTACCTTTGGGAAGACCTGATGCGCAGGGGCGCGTATGCGCTCTGGCAGGCGCAGGAGGAATAACGACTGAGCGATATCAAATTGGAGAAAAACGGGCGCTGAAAAATCTTGCATACGCGCGGATATGGGTGTATAATGAGGAAAATCGGCCCGAAATGAAGGATTGGAGGATATAAAAATGCAAAAGACGAGACTGAGGAAATACGCCAAGCTGATCGCCCGCATGGGCGTGAACCCGAAAAAGGGACAGGACGTGGTCGTGAACGCCGGGCTGGATCAGCCGGAGTTCGTGGCGATGGTGGTGGAAGAGCTGTATAAGCTGGGCGCGCGCAAGGTGCATGTGAAGTGGAACTATCAGCCGCTGCAGAAGCACCATGTGAAGTACCAGAGCATCGAGACGCTCGGCGGCGTGGACAGCCATGAAGAGGCCGAGCTGCAGTTTGCGGCGGAGCATCATCCCGCGCGCGTGAGCATCGGCTCGCCGGATCCGGACGGCCTCAAGGGCGTGGACGTGGCCAAGATGAGCAAGGGCCAGCAGATGAAGTTCCCGGTCATGAAAAAATACATGGACAGCATGGACGGCGCGGCGCAGTGGAGCGTTGCGGCGGTGCCGGGCAAGGCATGGGCCAAGAAGATGTTCCCGAACGAGCGCACCAGCACGGCCATGGAGAAGCTCTGGGAGGCCATCCTCACGACCGCGCGCGTGGACGACGATCCCATCGCCGCGTGGGAAGCGCACAACGCCGACATTCAGGGCCGGTGCGAATATCTCAACGGGCTTGATCTGGTGGAGCTGGAATACCACGCCGGAAACGGCACGGATTTCAAGGTCGGTCTGATCGACGGCGCGCGCTTCTGCGGCGCTGTGGAGAGCACCAAGGACGGCGTGCTCTTCAACCCCAACATTCCCACCGAGGAATGCTTCGTGACCCCGAAAAAGGGCGTGGCCGAGGGCATCGTGTACAGCACTCTGCCGCTGTCCTATCAGGGCGCGCTGATCGAAAATTTCTGGCTGCGGTTTGAAAACGGCAAGGTCGTGGAGGCGCACGCGGAAAAGAACGACGAGCGCCTGCAGAAGATGATCACGATGGACGAGGGCGCGAGCTATCTGGGCGAATGCGCGCTCGTGCCCTTCGACAGCCCCATCAACCAAACCGGCCTGCTCTTCTACAACACGCTCTTTGACGAGAACGCGGTGTGCCATTTCGCGCTGGGCCGCGGCTACAGCGAGAGCGTGCCGGACCACCACAACAAGACGCGCGAGGAGATCAAGGAAGCGGGCGTGAACCAGTCCATGATCCACGTCGATTTCATGATCGGCACCGCCGACCTGTCCGTCGTCGGCCACTGCAGAGACGGCAGCACCGTGCAGATCTTCAAGGACGGCAACTGGGCGTTCTGATGCAGTCTTGGGAGACGTCGGGGGCTGCTCGCCCCCGAGCCCCTCGGCAGGGGAAATGATTTCCCCTGCACCCCTCAGATGGGGAGAAGCGATAAAGCGAGAGGAGAGCGCGCGCTGTGCGCCCCGAGCCCACGACAGGAGACGTCGGGGGCTGCTCGCCCCCAAGCCCCTCGGCAGGGGAAATGATTTCCTCTGCACCCCTCAAATATGGGGGGAGCGATTTTTGGGACATGTGATTCCGCCCTCTCTATCTGTGCGAATAAAACAAAAGCGGCTCATGCACCGGCATGGGCCGCTTTTCTATTATTCTTCTAACAGGGTGTCGTAGCAGTCGTATTCGACCGTGCCGCGGATGCTCTCAAACGCGCCGGGGGCGAGCTCTTTAGCCATCAGGCAATCGATATGCGGCAGATGCACGGTTTTGCCGGGAAGGATGCCGTGCTCGGCTGCGGTGACAAAGCCGCGCGAGCGATAGTTCTGCGGGTTGCCCTCGACGAGCACGGCCTTGAAGCCCATGGAGCGGGCTTTTGCGAAGCCGTGTTCGATCAGCTCCCGGCTGATATGCCGGCGCTGCAGGTCTGTGCGGACGGCGGCGGGAGAGAGCAGGAGCAGCTCGTCTTCGAATTTACCGCCTAAATGAAAGCGGGAGAACATGACATAGCCGACGGGCGCGCCGGTGTCCTCCAGCATGACCAGCTCCAGCTGCGGAAGATAATATTTCTTGGAGCGGATCTCCTCGACGAGGCGGCGCACGACGCGCCCTTCCTGCGCGTCGGCGTGTTCGGTGAAGACGCGTTCGATCAGCTCGAGCGTAGAGGCGAGATATTCCGCGGGAAGCGTGTCCATGGAACGAATGGTTCTGTTCATGCGGCGGCTCCTTTATGCATTGGCGAAATCATAGAAGGTGACGCGGTTTTCCTTGCAGAAAGCGCGCAGGAGATCGAGATAGGTCTCGAAATACTCCTTGTGCTTGCTCTCGTAGAATTCGACCGTGCCGAGGGTTTTGACGATGATGACGATGCGGCGGGTCGAACCGACGGGGAAGAAGAGCAGCTTCTTCGGCGCCGTGTCGAAGGAGATGCGGCGGATGTCGGCGCTGTTGATGACGTGCGACTCGCGGCCGCCCTTGCCCTTGAGCAGGAGGACGAGCTCGTTTGCGTCGGTAAAAATATATTGCTGTGCCATGCTTGTGCGCTCCTTTGTGTGTTCTGCCCCTATTATAACACGAATGTTCCGCGCCGCGTTGGTTTTTGCTGGGAAAATTCAAGCTCCGTTCGCTTCCGCAGGGGAGAAAAAGGAGGTATACTGGCGTTGCCGGCAGAAGAGAAAGAAAAGAGGTTTTGAAAAATGACACTGGATACCATCGCAATTGGCGCTTTTATCAGGGAGCGCAGAGTGGAAAAGGGATGCACGCAGGCGGAGCTGGCCGAGCGCCTCGGCGTGAGCGCGCAGGCCGTCTCCAACTGGGAGCGGGGCGAAACGACGCCGGACATTGCGCTCCTGCCGGATCTGGCGTGCATTCTGGATTGCTCGGTCGACACCATGCTCGGCGGCGGAAAGTGCATCGGTAAATACCGCCGCAGGATCACCGTGGCGCAGATGCGCGAGGCGGTGCTTTGCGTGCGCAGGATGCGCGAGCTGCTGGGCAGCGACCATTTTATGTACCGCTGCATGGCGGATGCGCTGGACGAGAGGATGAACAGCAGCATCGAGCCGGCGCTGTATGAGGAGCGGATATTGGACGCGTATGTGTGCGAAGCGCTGCTCGAATGCGTGAAGAGGGGCGATTATGTGGATGCGGACGACGTGCGCGGGCATATCGGCAACGAAAAGGCGCGGGAGTTTACCCTTGGCGCGCTGCGGGAGCTGGGATTGAAATAAACAATGGGGAAGAGACGGGCGACAACAAGGGTCGCCCCTACAGGGTAGGAGCAGATTGTTGGCGTTTTCTCCTCTTGGTAGGGGTCGGCCTTGCGCCGACCCGAAAAACGGGTACTGCATGGATCGCTCATAAAGAAAAATGCAGGGATGACCATAAAGGCCGTCCCTGCAACGATTTCTTTTCGGAGGGGGTACGGGGGAACCCTTTTCTTTTTCCAAAGAAAAGGGTTCCCCCGTCGTATCTATGCGGTCACTCCTTGGTGGTCAGGCCGGCCTTGTCCGCGTTGGCGGCGTTGCGGCGGGAGGCCTCCTTGTTGGCGCGCATCTCGTCCACGGTCTTTTCGTGCAGGCGGGCCGCGCCCTTATATTCGCGCTTGGCGGCGATGAAGGTGCCGTTGGCCTTGGCGGCTTCGAGGCGGGCCTTGGCGCGCTCGACCTCGCCGTTGGCGACGTACTGGGGCAGCCATTCGGCTTCCTCGACGAGATATTCGTCGACCATCTGGTCGATCTCGTAGGGGTTGCAGACCGCGCCGGTGAGCGGGTCCATCATCATGGCCTGAATGAGCAGAGTGCGGTCGGCGGCATAGGCGGCTTCGACGGAGAGGCGCTGCACCCAGGCGGACTGCGAGCAGATGGCCGCGCAGCCCAGCGGCAGATCGCCCACCTTGGGAATGTTGATGCCGTTGCGGTCCACATAGCCGGGCACTTCGACCACGCACTCGTCGGGCAGGTTGGTGATGCAGCCGTTGTTCATGACGTTGAAATGGCCGCGATAGACGCGCCCGGTCTCAAGGCCTTCGATGATATAGGAGCCGTGCTCCTGAGAGCGCTCTTCGGGGATGAAGCGATGGGCGGGTTCCTTGAGCCAGTTCGGGAAGTCGGTCTCAAACCAGTTGCGGCCCTCGCGGCAGACGCGCAGATAGCCGCCGGTCTCGCCGTTGATCCACGTGTCGAGGCAGATCCAATCGTTGATCTCCTCCGGGCGCTTGCGATACCAGGAGACGTACTCGGAGAGATGGCCGTTGGACTCGGTGGAATAGTAGCCGAAGCGCCTGAGGATATCGATGCGCACCTTTTCCTGCTCGGAGAGCTTCTCGTTCTTTTCGTAGGCTTCGAGGATCTTGCCGGTCAGGTCTTCGTTTTCATGGCCGACTTTAATGTACCACGTCTGATGGTTGAGACCGGCGCAGATGATATCCACTTCGTTCTGCTCAAAGCCCAGCGCATTGGCGATCTGCTTGTGGCCGCCCTGCACGCCGTGGCACAGGCCGATGGTCTGCACGCCGCCGTATTTGTTGCACGCCCAGGTGACCATGGCGTTCGGGTTGGCATAGTTGAGCATGATGCAGCCGGGCAGCGCGACCTCGCGGATGTCCTTGCAGAAGCCGAGCATGGCGTTCACGCCGCGCTGGCCGTACATGATGCCGCCCGCGCAGAGGGTATCGCCCACGCACTGGTCGACCCCGTATCGCAGGGCGACTTCGATATCCTTTTCAAAGGCCTCGAGCATGCCGATGCGCACGGCGTTGATGACGTATTTGGCGTCCTTGAAGGCTTCGCGGCGGTCGAGCGTGGCGTGGATCTTGATGCTCAGGCCGTTTTCTTCGATGTCGCGCTGGCAGAGCTGGGTGACCATGTCGAGGTTATGCTGGTTGATGTCGGTGAAGGCCACTTCGATGTCGTGGAATTCCGGCACGGTGAGCAGGTCGCTCAGGAGCTTGCGGGTGAAGCCGACGGAGCCGGCGCCGATAAAGGCCACTTTGAATTTCATGCGGGGAGTTCCTCCTTTGTTGATTCAGTGGTCGATTTTATTGTACATGGCGTCGATGCGGGCGGAATATTCCCTCCAGACCTGCGCGATGGCGGCGAAATCCGCGCGCGTGAGGCGGCAGGACGGGGTGGGCGAAAGGGAGTAGAGATCCGGCACGCCGACGGACGGCTGCATGAGCATCCAGCGCATGGTGTCGCGGCGGGTGTTGAAGCCGGCGTTGTCGGTGTCGAGCAGCGTGCCCGGCATGGCGGTGGAGAAGAAGCGGGCGCGCATGGCGAGGTCCTCGAGGCAGTTGCGGTTTTTGCTTTCGTAATCATGCAGGCGGGCCTGATCGGTGATATGGGCAAAATAGGGGTGGCAGGGGCTGGCGTTGACGAGCGCACAGGGCTTTTCGGCCTTGGCGCGCTCATAGATATAGCGCATCATGTCGTAGAGCAGCTCCACGCCGTATTTGCCGGAATGGGAATGCACCTTGCGCCCGATGGGGATGAAGAAGGCGAAATCCAGCTTGAAGCCGTCGCAGTCGTAGCAGCCCTCCTCGGAGGAGAGGATGCGGTGCAGCGCCTCGTCGAGGTTGGCGAGGAAGCGCGGGTGGGAGGGGTCTATGCGGACGTCGCCGTTGTCGCCCGTCAGGCAGATGGACTCGTCCCAGCCGTCCGGATCCCAGAGCTTGAACCAGACCATGGTGTGGATGCCCTCGGCATGGCGGCGGTCCACAAAGGCGCGCAAATCCGGCCATTTTTCGGGGTCAGCGATATCGGTGGCATAATGGGACTGCCATTTGTCGTCGATGATGAGCGCCTTGGGGCGCAGGTCATATTCGGCGAGCTTTTGCACGATCTGCTCGTAGCAGCGCTCGTTGGCGCAGTCCAGCGCGGAAACGCCCTCCGCCTGCGCGCGGGCTATCTGTTCGATCCAGCCGCAGGCCATGGGCCCGTGCCAGAAGCGGGGCGCGGGGCCGGGGGAGGCGGGCTCGGCGATGCCGGAGGCGAAGTAATGGTCGGAATATTGGCGCAGGACGTCCCACTGGTCTTCGCCCGCGAGGCCGAGGATATAGGGCGCTGTCCATTCGCCGTCCACGACGGTGTGGCCGTGCTGATCGGTCTCGAGGTAGAAGCGGGAATCGAACCCGGCGCGGTGGACGTGATAATCGAAGGCGTTGAAGTTATGCTCGCCCCTCTGCGCGACGAGGCCGAGGCCCATGCGGCGGGAGATACCCTCGGCGCGGAAGGCGTAGGCGAACATGGGCGGCACCATCAAAACAGACCAGCGGTGGCAGTCCAGAGAAGCCTTGAAGGTGTGATCTTCGCAGTCGTACCACGAAATGCAGGGGGTGAAGCCTTCGGAGAATTCATAGCGGGAACCGTGGGGCTTGGCGGTCATGTCTCCCGTGAAATACTGCACGGCGTCCACCCGGCCTTTGCCCTTGATATGCACGGAAAATGTGTAATGCATCCATGTGCAGCGCAGGGTATAGGTCTTTTCCCAGAGAGAGCTCCGGTTCGTCCAGACGAAAACAGCCTCGTCGTCGGCGATCTCCGCCGAGGCGAGCGCGGGCAGAGAGGGCTCTGCGTCCGGGAGGAAGCCCTCGTCGTCGTCGGTGGTCACGGGCAGCGCGCAGCGGATATCCAAAGTGGCAAAGACGTTGTTTTCCACGAGCACCTCGATCTCGTGGCCGAAGATGTTCAGCGCATAATTCGCGGCTTCGACCCGGTAAGAGCCTTCGCCGGTGCGGATGGCGATCCGATCCATAGTTCTTCATCGTCCTTTCGTTTCCGGTCAAGACGGGAATCGACCGCTATCATTATACAACAACTCGGCGGCTTTGTCTTGTGCCGCGCGGGGCAAAGCGGTAAAATGTGCGGGACGAAGCTCGGGCAGGGGGCTCTGCTCCCTGCGCTCCCGCCAAAGGGGGTCCGTCCCTTTGGAAACCCTGCTGAGGCTCTGCCCCAGACCCCGGCAGGGGGAATGATTCCCCCTGCACCCCTCAA
>JAUMYC010000369.1:426-1915 GCA_030528845.1 Eubacteriales bacterium | reverse complement strand
ATTCCTCCGTGCAGCTGGAGGTGATGTAGACGTCCTTCTCGTTTTTCCAGCCGGAGGCAAGCAGCTCTTCAAGCGCCTGCAGCTCGCACATCAGGCTGCCCTTGGTGTCCACCGTGCCGCGTCCCCAGACGCGTCCAGTCTCGTCGATATCGCCAGAGAACGGCGCATGCGACCACTCGCCCTGCGCCTCCACGACGTCGTGATGGCTCATCAGCAGGATGGGCTCGCCCTTCGGGTTTTCCGCCTTCAGATGCAGCACCAGACCATCGCCCGGATGATGCACCTCGCAGGCGGCAAACACGCGCGGGAACAGCGGCGCAAGGCTGTCCTGAAACGCACGGAACTTCGCCCTGTCCGGATCGAAGCGGCTGGAAACCGTCTCCAGCTTCACCATCGCGGAGAGCTTTTCGCCGTATGCCTTCGCGCGCACCGCGTCCGCAGCGGGCGGCTGCGCATTCTTCGCCGCCGTGGGGCGGATCATCATCGTGCGCAGGATGGCATACGCCAGACACGCAAGCAGCGCCAGCAGAGCCAGCAGCACCAGACCGCGCAGGAACACCAGCACAACCAGCGCAAGCAGCGCGATCAGAATCAGTTTGATCATTCCTCCAGCGCCCCCTTCTTATAGAACAGATAGGACACGCCGATCGTCAGCGCGCCGATGACGATCAGCACCACGCTCGTCTGGCCGATCATCGACGGCACAAAGATGCACAGCGCGCTGGAGAGCACCAGCGGAATCGCCGCAAACTTTCTGCCCTTGAGGAAATACTTGAGGCCCAGCGCGCCAAAGAGCGCCGGCACCACATTGTCAAACGCAGGCGTAAGCACGGGATTGGAGAGCACCGGCTGCAGCGGCACGAGCATCAGCACGCCCAGCGCCAGCACCACCACCGTCACCAGCGAGCTCGTGGCGACGGAGAGCGTGGAGATGATCTCGTTTTCCGGCGTGCCCACGCGGGCGTCCGCCATCTCGCGCGCATTGATCGCGCAGGGAATCTTGAGGTTGGAGAGGTTGCCGGTAACAAAGCTCAGATAGCTCGCGCCGGAGCCGAGCATCGGCACATAGATCAGGTACTCGACCAGGCTCGTGGGATAGTAAATCACCGCGACGTTGATAAAGCCCTTGATAAACGCATTCATATCCGGCCTGACGCCCAGCACAAGGCCCAGCAGGAACGGCACGGCAATCAGATAGGCCAGAACCACAGCCGTCCATGCGCGGCCCATGGCATGCACGCCGCTGTTGTAGCGCACAAAGAAATTCTGCTTCTGCTCCGGGGTCATCATATGCTTCTCATTCATAGCCATAACCCCCCTTACAGCATCGGCGCGGCCAATACAGCCGCCGCCATGGCGATGAGCATGCTCGCCGCCAGATCAAAGTTCTCCAGCCACGCCAGATGAAAGCGGCGCTCGAGCACCTCGCACACAGCCATCGCCGCCGCCGCGACCACCAAGCCAATAACCGCGGCTAAATCCTCAAAGA
>JAUMYC010000369.1:0-416 GCA_030528845.1 Eubacteriales bacterium | reverse complement strand
GCGACCAGCGTGGTAAACAGCGGCAGCAGGCTGCCCTGCACGGCGGAACCGACGTAGCTGCCGATATAGGCCGCGCACATGCCTACAAACATGGCGATCATCGCCCAGTCGCCAAAGGACTTGCCGCCCTTTGCAGCGGACGGCTTGCCGCCGGAGAGCTTCTTTGTGTACGCCTTGAGCGTAAACAGGCACAGCAGCGCGCCGCCGAGGATGCCCATCGTCATCACCAGCGCGATGGTCACAAACGCCTGCGCCGTCATCTCCGTGATCTTGAGACCCGACAGGCCGATGCTCGTCGCCGCAATCTGGGCGACGTTGACCTCGTACTGCAGGTTGCCGATGACGGACAGGCGCAGCCACGGCAGCGGGATGCCCATACTGCCCGAGAGCGCCACCACGCCCAGCAGCACACTGAC
>JAUMYC010000368.1 GCA_030528845.1 Eubacteriales bacterium | reverse complement strand
CTCAACCGCGACAAGGCCTGGGGCATGTGGAAGCTGAACACGCAGGAGGCCGTGGAACGGCTGATGGACAAGGCCGGCTGTCTGGAGCGCTACGCCGATTTTGTACGACGCGACTGGATCGTCCCCTCAAAGGCGGGCGAGCAGGCGTTTATCGAATTCGCCCGTAGGTATGAGCGCTACATCGTCAAGCCGCGCACGATGGGCCGCGGCGAGGGCGTGTACATCAGCTGCTATATCTCCGACGACATCTGCCGCTCGGAATACCGCACCCTCTGCGAGGAGGACGCGATCGTGGAGGAGGTCATCCGCCAGCACGACGCGCTCAGCACGCTCTATCCGGATTCGGTCAACACCATCCGCATCGCCAGCGTGCTCACCGACGAGGGAGTGATCCTGCTTTCCTCCTGCATGCGCATCGGCAACGGCGGCGTGATCGACAATTTCTGTCAGGGCGGCATGACCGCGCAGATCGACTTTGACACCGGGAAGATCGAAACGCCGGCGGTGGACAAGGAGCGCAACGTCTATGAGCGCCATCCCATCACGGGCACGCCCTTTGTGGGCTATCAGATCCCCCATTGGGAGTTGGTGAAGGAGACCATCCGCAAGATGGCGCTGGTCGATCCGGACGCCGTGTTCGTGGGCTGGGATATGGCCATCACGCCCGAGGGCGTGGACATGGTGGAATGCAACAACCATCAGGGCTTCGGCTGGCAGTACGCGCTGGGCACGGACTGGTCCTCCGCCTACAAGGCCGCGAGCAAAAAGGCGTGGAAGTATTTCCGCCGCCGCCGGAGGGAGAGGGCCGGAAAATGAGCGTGATCTCTCGGTTTGTCGCCCGCTCGCGCAAGAGCGGCGAACAGGGCCTCGGCGTCCTGATGGACGGCGTTTGCTATGCCGCCGGGCATCTGCTGACCGGGCTCAAGATGAACAATTATTTCTTCCGCAAGGAAATGCAGGGCAGCCGCTGGGGTTGGACGAAGTACACCTCGGACAAAATGAGCGAGGTCATGCGCCGGATCAACCCGCCGGAGGTCGCAGAGCTCTTTTCCGACAAGGCGCTCTTTGACGCAAGGTTTGAAAAATACCTCGGGCGCGAGTGGATCTGCCCGCGAGACTGCACGCCGCAGCAGCTGGGCGCGTTTTTGCAAAAGCACACCGACGCCATCGCCAAGCCCCGCGCGGGCAAGGGCGGCTTTTCGGTGGAGGAGCTCTCTCCCCCGGCCTCGGCGCAGGAGCTGGAACGGCTGCACGCGCGCCTCATCGAGGAAGACAAGATCGTGGAGGAGCATATCCGGCAGCACCCGGAGGTCTCCGGCTTTTATCCCAACGCCGTCAATACCATCCGCATGACCACCTTTTACACCGAAAACGGGCCGGTGCTGCTCGCGCCGCTCATCCGCATCGGTCGCGGCGGGGGCGTGGCGGATAATTTCGATTCCGGCGGCGTGCTCACCATGCTGGACGTGGAGACCGGGCGCATGCTCTCCGGCGCGATGAACAAGCAGTACGTCTGGTTCGACGCGCACCCGGAATCCGGCAAAAAATTCGAGGGCTTTGTCGTGCCGCACTGGGACAAGGTGCGCGCGCTGTGCCTCGCCGCCGCCGAGGAGGAGCCCCGCGCCGCCTATATCGGCTGGGACGTGGCCATTACGCCCGAGGGCTGCGTGCTCGTGGAGGGCAATTCCCGCCCGTCCATCAACTGGCAGTGCGTGGACAGGCGCGGCTGGCGCAAGGAGTTTGCGGCGGCGTATAAGTCCGCACTGCGCAGGCAGCGCAGGGGGTGAGGAGGCAGGGCTCCGCCCTGCACCCGCCGGAGGGGCTCTGCCCCTCCGGACTCCCTGTTGCGCCTGCGGCGCCTGTGCAGGGGCGCTGCCCCTGCACCCCGCCAGAGGGCGCTGCCCTCTGGACTCCCGC
>JAUMYC010000367.1 GCA_030528845.1 Eubacteriales bacterium | reverse complement strand
CCAAGAACCTGCGCATGCGCAAGCGCGTGCTCGAGGTCGAAATGCGCAAGAAGCTCGCCGCCCGCGCCCGCCGCGGCGAAGCGTAAATTCCGCGCAATCACGTCCCTTTTCAGCCGCCGTATGCACAAAAGCTGCATGCGGCGGCTTTCTGTTTGCACATAGATTGTCTCTTGTCTTTTTCTCCATATCGGATATAATAAAATACAGATGCACCCCACATTGTGACAATGGAGGAAAACCATGGATAATTTCACGTTCTATTCCCCCACGTATTTCGTCTTTGGCAAGGACAGCGAGTGCGAAACCGGCAAGTATGTCCGCCGCTTCGGCGGCACGAAGGCGCTGATTCATTACGGCGGCGGCAGTGTAATCCGCTCCGGTCTTCTGGACCGCGTGAGGGCTTCTCTGGAAAAGGAAAATCTGCCCTACGTCGAGCTGGGCGGCGTGCGCCCGAATCCGCGCAGCGGCCTCGTCTACGAGGGCATCGACCTTTGCCGCAAAGAGGGCGTAGATTTCGTCCTCGCCGTCGGCGGCGGCAGCACGATCGACTCTGCGAAGGCCATCGCGGCCGGCGTCGTCTATGAGGGCGATTTCTGGGATTTCTACGAGGGCAAGCTCGTTGAAAAGGCGCTGCCCATCGGCACCGTGCTCACCATCTCCGCGGCCGGCAGCGAGGGTTCCCCGGACTCCGTCATCACCAAGGAAGAGGGCATGTTCAAGCGCGGCGCGACCGGCGAGGGCCTGCGCCCGGCGTTCTCCGTGCTCAATCCCGCGCTCACGCAGACGCTGCCGCCCTATCAGACAGCCTGCGGCGTGACCGACATCCTCGCCCACCTCTATGAGCGCTACCTGACCAACACGAAGGACGTGGAGGTCACCGACCGCATGATCGAGGCGCTGATGCTGACCATGATCAACGAAGCGCCCAAGGTCATGGCCGATCCCAACGACTATCAGGCCCGCGCCAACATCATGTGGGCCGGCATGATGGCGCACAACAATTCCTGCGGCGTCGGCCGCAGCCAGGACTGGGCCAGCCACGACGTGGAGCACGAGCTCTCTGCGACGTATGACTGCGCGCACGGCGCCGGTCTGGCCGTCGTGATGCCCGCCGTCTTCACCTACAACCTGCAGCACAACGTAATGCGCTTTGCGCAGTGCGCCGTGCGCGTGTGGGGCTGCGAGATGGACTTTGAGCATCCGGAAATCACCGCGAAGAAGGGCATCGAAGCCCTGCGCAGCTTCCTCATCTCCATCGGCATGCCCAGGAACTTCGAAGAACTCGGCGCGAAGGAAGAGGACATCGCCGCGATGGCGCACAGCGCCTGCTACGGCGACGTGCGCACCGGCACGATCGGCGGCTTCGTTCCCCTTGGCGAAGAGGACGTCGCCAATATCTACCGCCTGATGCTCTGATTGAGCAAAAACCGCATCATAAAAGGGACGCTTCCCGCGAAGGAAGCGTCCCTTGTTATATCCATCACTCTTCATCAAGCGCACGGCGCACAATCCTGTAGCGATAGGCCGCATACACCAGCATAAATCCCCATCCGATGGCGCAGGCCCACGCCGCGCCGGTGATTCCCACGCGCGGAACGAGCAGGAAGACGATCAGCGTGCGGATGGTGATCTGAATCAGCGTGCATACGAGCGTCGTCTTCATCTCGCCCATGCCGCGGAAAAAGCCCTGTATGCCATTGGTCATGCCGGGCAGGATGTAGAAAAACGCCATCAGCGTCAGGTAATCCACGCCCATCTGCACCATAGCGGCGCTGTCCTGCGCGGCGAACAGGCGCATCACCGGCCCCTTGATCAGCTGCGTCACGCACAGAATCATCACGCCGTACGCGCCCTCCAGCATCATGCCCCGGCGCAGCGTCTCCCTGACACGCGCGAGCTTCCCCGCGCCGCGGTTCTGCG